>NZ_JAALFC010000012.1 GCF_011058155.1 Litoribacterium kuwaitense
GGGCTGGGAAGACGCTTCTGGCAGCAACAGCAGGTTGGCATGCCATACGGCATCAAGGTAAGAAAGTGCGCTTCTATACTGTAGCCCAGCTAGTGAATGCTTTATTAGATGCCAATGAAAAAGGCACCTTAGGAAAAATATATAAGCAAATTGAAGACTTGGACCTTTTGATTTTGGATGAGCTTGGCTATGTGCCACTACACAAACAGGGAGCAGAACTCCTCTTCCAAGTTCTGAACCTGTGTTATGAGAGACGCAGTGTCATTGTCACGACAAATCTTCAGTTTGGGCAGTGGAATCACATTTTTGGTGATCCGATCCTGACAGAAGCGTTTGTCGACCGGCTGATTCACCACTCTCATCTAGTTGTATTCAACCGTGATAGTTTTCGTCACAAAGACTCATTGATGATGAATGAATCAAAATGAGCATCCATTGGCAAGCGCAGCATTTTTAATTTCCGAATATCGCATTTTTTAGTTGCCAAATACAGAATGAGTTGAGAAGAGGTAGCTCGCACAGTAAATCAGGCATGACACTTCAATGGGATGCAGAACAAATAATTTCAGGCATCAAAATCTCTGTGGAATTGATTTTCGACGATGTTGTATAATTTTTCTCTTAAATCGAATTCTGGAGAATCTTCTATATCAAATTCATAATTTAGGTAATCAATCGCACCAATGATGAGTTCTATCTCTTCCTTACTTAACAAAACATTGACTTTTTCATTCAAAACTCTCACCCCAATTTATTGTTATTTATTAATATAGCCGTTAAGGCTATTCTTTTCAACAACAAACAGAACATACATTCTTATAAGGAGAGAAGCAAGATGGGATACATCGAAAAACGCGGTAAAGGTAAGTTTCGTTTGAATGTCGTCACTGGTTACACAGCCGAAGGAGCACCTATCCGAGAAAGAAAAACAGTCGAGGCAAAAAATAAGACCGAGGCTAAGCCGCTGCTAGCTGAATTTGAGCTTGAAGTTCTCGGTGGTGATTACATTAAACCGAACAATAAAACGCTTGATCAGCATTTTGAAGATTGGCTTGACCTCATGGAATCAAGGATGCAACCGCGAACGTTCGGCGAATATACTAATATTTACCTTAAGCGCATAAAACCCATGTATGGCCATTTTAAAGTTGTTGACATAAGGCCTATGCACATTGAAAAGTACCTTAAATACTTACAACAGGACGATAACGTTAGACTTGACGGCAAAACGGGTTCGCTGTCATCATCCACGATCAGCAACAGTTATAAAGCATTTGCTAATATACTGGAAAGAGCCGTGGAGTGGAAGTTGATTAAAAGCAACCCTTCTGAGAACATAAAACCTCCGAGAGTTGAACATAAAAAAAGTGATGTATATACACCTGACGAGATGGCTCAAATCTTCGAGTTGCTTGAATCAGAGTCTTTTAGTTGGAGGGTGATGGTTTATCTAGCATTCACTTCAGGAGCGAGAGAAGGCGAAATTGCAGGTCTAGAAGCTAAACATCTAAATGAAGAAAAGAACACGATATACATCGAACAAGCTATTACAAATAAAAAAGGCGTTGGCGCTGTCCTCAAAGGCGTTAAGAACGATCAAGTCAGACATGTCTCTATCCCGAAAGAAGTTATGAAGATGCTGTTAAAATTGTCTCATATAAGGAAGCAAGAGAAATTCGGCGCCGGCTCCCGATGGGAATACCCGGATAACCTTTTTCTGTGGGGCGATCCAGAAACTGGACGACCAATACGAACAGATTCCATTAGCCAATGGTGGAGAAGGTTCACCAATCGGCATAATTTTAAACACATTCGTTTTCATTCGCTCAGACATGCGTCAGCAACTCATCTTATCAATCAAGGTGAACACGCAAAGGTTATCCAAGAAAGGCTTGGTCACACACGCATGGATACAACAATGAGAATCTATAGTCATCTATTGGCAGAAGCTGACGAAAGAGCTTCTTCTCACTTTGACTCTTTTGTACAAAAAAAGAAATCTAAATGAGGGGTTTTTAAAATCCTGCCCCAATCCTGCCCCAAGATCAAAAAGATCAACTGATTTCAAGCTCGATAATCAAAGTAAGAAATGAAATAAAAAAAGCGCTAATCCCTTGGTGCTCTAAGGTTTAGCGCTTAGTAACTTTTAATTTATAGTGACGTCCCAGGCAGGATTCGAACCTGCGACCCACAGCTTAGAAGGCTGTTGCTCTATCCAGCTGAGCTACTGGGACATAAAATATAAGCGGGTGATGGGAATCGAACCCACGACATCAGCTTGGAAGGCTGAGGTTTTACCACTAAACTACACCCGCGTGTCACGCGCTTATGAATAACGCGACAAGAATTATTTTACCTTCATACGGTTGTTTTGTCAATGCTTTTTTAACGGACAGATGACCATTTTTCTTTAAAAATGGTACGACCGGAAGTAAATTCCTTACAATGAATGATGATATCGTTTCCTTCTGCGTGAAGTTCAGCATAGGTTTTCTCTTTACGCATTCTTGGGAGCCGAACAGAGCCAGGATTGACGACGAGAATGCCTTGGTAATCAAACGCTTCTGCGATATGAGAATGCCCGTGTAAAACGACGTGTGCTTCGTTTTGTTTAGCGCTTTGGACAATCGCTTCTGGAGACTGCTTCACGCCATGTCGGTGTCCGTGCGCGACAAACAAGCGATAGCCACCCCACTCAATGAGCTTCACTTCTGGAAACGCCCCCGCATCGCAATTGCCTTTGACAATCGTCATGTTTTTTACATAAGGGTTTTTTGGATCAAGTTCGGAATCGCCGCAGTGGATGATCGTTACGTCTGGCTCATAACGATCATGGATTACTGCTAATTCTTTCTCATAACCATGGCTGTCACTTAAAACGATGAGTGGCTTCGTCATTCTTCTGCCTCCTCACTGATGGACGTCCAATCGCTCATTAACGACTGGAGCGCAATGCTCCGATGGCTGATTTCATTTTTTTCAGCTGGTGAAAGCTCGGCCATTGTTTTATGGCGATCTGGGAGGATAAACAAAGGATCATACCCAAAGCCGTGATTGCCCATCTCCTTCATGCCGATAATCCCACGGCACTCTCCTCGATAGAAACGTGTCGATTTTCCTGGGATGCTAAGCGCAAGTACGCAAACAAATGCCGCTCCTCGCTGTTCTTCTCCTTCTAATTCCTTTAAAAGCTTAGCATTATTATCGTCATCGCTTTTATGCTCACCGGCGTAACGAGCAGAATACACACCAGGTGCGCCATTTAATGCGTCTACGGCCAAACCAGAGTCATCGGCAACGACAGGTAGGCCAACTGCCCTAGCAACGGTTTCTGCTTTGATTTGCGCATTTTCTTCGAAGGTTTCTCCCGTTTCTTCAATATCGTCATGAAAATGCACATCTTGTAAGGATAATATGTCGACGCCTTGATTTGCAAAAAGCGCGTTGAATTCTTTAATTTTCCCTTGATTGTGTGTTGCAACAACTAATTTCACTGATGGCACCCTTTCATACAATAAGTTCAGCAGCTTCGCCAATCACTGCTTTTTGAATTTGAATGAGCTCATGAATACCTTTATCTGCATAATGCAGCATTGCGTTGAGCTCTTGCATCGAATAAGTTGCTTCTTCACCGGAGCCTTGTAACTCAACAAATTCTGTGCTCCCGGTCATGACGACGTTCATGTCAACGTTTGCACTCGAATCTTCTACATATTCCAGATCGAGAATGACATCATTTTCAGGGGTCAGCCCGACGGATACAGCTGCCAGCCAATCTTTGACAGGAAAGGTTGACATCCCTTTTTCTACGTACAAGCGATGAATGGCCTGTGTCATTGCGACAAAAGCGCCTGTAATGGCTGCTGTTCTTGTCCCACCATCTGCTTGAATAACGTCACAATCAATCCACACCGTCCGTTCTCCGAGCAATTCTAAGTCGACGACGGCACGCAATGCACGACCGATTAACCGTTGAATTTCCATCGTCCGTCCACTGACCTTCCCTTTGGAAGATTCTCTAATGTTTCTACGTTCTGTCGCTCTTGGCAGCATTGAATATTCCGCTGTTACCCAACCTTTTCCTTCGCCGCGCATAAATGGGGGTACTTTTTCTTCGATCGATGCGGTACAAATAACTTTCGTCCCTCCAACTGAAATGAGCACCGATCCCTCTGGATGCATTAAGTAGTTCGTTTCTATATTTACCGGCCGAAGTTCATCAGCCTGACGCTCGTGATTTCTTTGCATACAATTCAATCCTCCATCATTTTTTCATATTCACAGTATACGCTATTTTTCCTTCGCATCCAAAATGTACTTGTGTTTTTTTAAAATCAATAAAAAACTCCTGCATAACTTACTGCAAGAGCTTAGAGTGTAGCCAAAGTCTTCTGCTTGTTTTTACTACACTCTTTGTTTTGTATCCATAGTCACTCTTTCATTTTTCTCATCATGGCTTGTTGTCATTTGTCAGCATAGGCGTGAAGACGGAAGACGGGATAGAACTGATGAGCGAGCCTTTATTCATTAGGCTGCCGCCCGCATGACTAGGTGTCTCAGCTTAAAATTTCCCTTGATTTGTGACGCTTGGTCGTGCCATCACTTCTTTAACGGTTTCACCGTTTTGATTAACGAGCACGTCTTCGTTTTCGACAGTCACACTGACTTGATCCACACCTTCAAGCTCTGTCAAGGAAAGGACGAGTGGCTGAAGGATATTTTCAGAGAGTGTTGGTTGCTCATCCCCGTTCAACACTGACGGTGAAAATGATATGCGCGCGGTGTTTTCTAAAATCTCAGGACGCTCTAACAATTCGGTGTTGACATTGAAAGCGGATAGTAGAGACGAGTCAAAGCTTGCCCCCTTTACGAGCTCCTCAACGACGGCTTCAGCAGCTTCGGCAGACGACCCAAGACGGTCTTGGCTAATTCTTTTCGTGACAGGGACATAATATGCATCCTTGTCATGTTGTGCAATGTAATATAATGTAACTGGTTCCGTCGTCCGAATATCGACGACATCTGTGCTTTGTTGATTAATACCTGCTTTACGTGTGAGTCCTTCCATAATGGGTGTCTGATTAACGGGCATAACGTCTTGATCGTAACCGTTAATCCAAATTTTCACTTTGTCAATTCCGTCAAATTGCGTTAAGGTCCAAGTAATCGCTTCGACAATTTTCTTTTCATCCTCAGGTTGATAATTGGCAAACTCATTTGAAAAGTCGGCGATCGCAACTCCGTCTTTTATATCAACACCGAGAACTTCTGTGCCCTCTGGAAGAACCGCCTGAAACCCGTTAGGAAGTAGCTGGGTCACCGGACCGCCTTTAACAAGATAGTTTAACGACTGTGAGGCAACTTCATTTGTTTGCGGCAATCCGAGTGTTTGTGGTACGACATAGCCATTTGAATCGAGCAAATAGAGTTCCTGTGCGCTCGTCTGATCGGACTGTTCTTGACTGACTTGATCTGATTCCTCTGTTTCTGATTGTTCCTCATGAACGGTCATTTCTGGTGGCGGATCAATTTTCTTCGCACTTTCGTCTTCCCCTTGGAACATGCATCCAGCCAAGATGACAATAAACATGATGAGCAGAAGGGGCAATAAGCCTCGTCTATGATGCGCTCGCATACGTTCCCTCCTCGAAATGGTTTGTACTAAGATGTATACGAGCCTTTTGAATGAATAGACCAATTTTTAAATAGCGAAAGGCAAATTTTATAAGCTCATAAAAAAGCAACCAAGCACGGATTGGCCGGTCGCTGTTGTTGCTAAGTTACAAAAGCCCTGTTTGCTCCTTAACATAGTGTTGCAGTGATACTTGAGCGACTGAGATAGGTGCCCCCATCCAACGCTCTGCTAATTGTTGAAAGGCTGTGGCTGATCCAGTCGTATAATAAAAATGATGAGGCTGTTGCCGAGAATTTCGTTCTAATTGATGGTAATGCAATAGCGTGCTCACTTCCCTAGCCGTTTCTTCTCCGGATGAAATCAAATGAACGTGTTCACCGACCGCGTGTTGAATCATTGGCGCCAGCAATGGATAGTGAGTGCAACCTAAGATGAGTGTATCTACACCTGCATCTTGAAAAGTCGTTCCCAGCACATTCGAAACAATTTCCTGTCCGTCTTCTCCTGAAAAACAGCCTTTTTCTGCAAGTACAACAAACTCTGGGCAAGCTAAGCTTTTAATAAGAACAGTATGATCAATCCCATGCAATGCTTTTTCATATGCTTGGCTAGCAATCGTACCTGATGTGCCTATGACGCCGATTTGTTTTGTCGTTGTTTTTTTGATTGCTGCGCGTGCACCCGGATGGATGACCCCGAGGACAGGAATCGGCAGGATTTTTCGCAAGTCTTCAAGCATGAAAGCGGTCGCTGTATTACAGGCAATGACAAGCATTTTAATGTCGTGTTCGATCCATAAAAAGTCCACCATTTCCTGTGTGAACTTTCGTACTTCTTCTGCATCTCGAGGGCCATATGGGCACCGCTCACTGTCTCCTAGATAGATCATCTGTTCATTCGGCAGCTGCCTGATCATTTCCATTACAACGCTAAGCCCACCTAAACCTGAGTCAATGACGCCAATCGGCCTGTTATTTTCCAAATCAGTTCCCCATCTTTTCTTGTTGTATGTTGTTATTATGAATGTTCGTTCGTTGCTTTAGCTTTTGTACGTTCTTTAACCATCGATAATTCAAGTTTTTCAAGTACAGTAGCTAAATAGTCAATATCCTTTTCGTCAAACTCACGCAATATGTGTTCGAGGTGCTGCTGACGCTTTTCGATCACTTCACGTATAATACGAATAGCTTCGTCTTGAACGTGAATGCGCACAACCCGACGATCATTCGCATCACGCACTCTGCGCACAAGGTGATTTTTTTCTAGACGATCGACTAAATCGGTCGTTGTGCTACAGGCTAAATACAATTTGTGTGAAAGCTCCCCTATTGTCAAATCCCCTTTTTCATAAAGCCATTGCAAGGCTACAAATTGAGGGGGCGTAATTGGATAATGCGTAAGGATTTCTCTACCATTTGTTTAAGAATACCGGAAATAGAACGCAAGGATTTTTCGATTCCTTGCACATGATCATCTTTATTCAATGACTGACCTCCTTAAACTTCTTTTACTTATTCTGTACGGTTTTTCGGCAAATTTCAAGTTTTAAAGTATATCTACTCATTTTGTCAAGTTTTAGCTGGTCGTTCACTATATGTAAACCGGCCATAAAGGCCGGTCAATCCTAAAGTGTCAACTCGCCCATACGTAATAACTCCACCACAGCCTGAGAACGCCCCTTGACCCCAAGTTTCTGCATCGTATTAGAAATATGGTTTCGAACAGTTTTTTCACTGATAAATAGCTCTTCAGCGATTTCCCTCGTGGTCTTATCTTGAACTAACAGCTCAAAGACTTCTCGTTCTCTTTTTGTTAACAATGGCTTTGGCTGATACTCTTTATCTCTCAATCATATGATACCTCCTTGCCGGAAATTCAACGGTGACGATACAAGGGAAAACATTACATCACCATAAAGTATGTTACCTCTAGGAGACCTGTGACTTTTTGAACAGTCCATTTCCGCAAAGTTGATATCAAATTGACGATCAAAAAAGCCTCCCTGATGATTTCAGGAAGGCAATACGTTGTGTTCGTTGATCATTAGTTGTCACTGCCAAAGAAGCTTTTAAACGACTGAATTGTCGTCTGACGGTTCATTGCTGCGATGGAGGTTGTCAAAGGAATCCCTTTCGGACAAGCTTGAACACAGTTTTGCGAGTTACCGCAATTGCTCAAACCACCTTCATCCATCAATTCTTCCAGTCGTTCTTCTTTATTCATTTCGCCTGTTGGGTGCGCATTGAATAAACGGACTTGGGAAATCGCCGCTGGTCCAATGAAATCAGATTTACTGTTGACGTTTGGACAAGCCTCTAAGCATACACCGCAAGTCATACACTTAGAAAGCTCGTAGGCCCATTGTCTACGGCGTTCTGGCATCCGTGGACCAGGTCCGAGATCATACGTACCATCAATTGGAATCCATGCTTTAACCTTCTTCAAAGCATCAAACATGCGACTGCGATCAATGACGAGATCACGAATGACCGGGAACGTATTCATCGGCTTTAAACGAATCGGCTGTTCAAACTGATCGATCAATGCCGTACACGATTGACGTGGTGTGCCGTTGATGATCATTGAACACGCACCACACACCTCTTCCAAACAGTTCATGTCCCACTGGATAGGTGTCGTTGCTTTTCCTTCTTTATTGACTGGATTTCGGCGGATTTCCATCAACGCCGAAATGATATTCATATTCTCACGATACGGAATGGAAAACTCTTCATCATAAGGCTCAGATTCAGGGCTTGCCTGACGAGTAATGATGAGGTGAATGGTTTTCTCACTCATGAGGATTTCGCTCCTTTCTTCTGCTGAGAGTAGTCTCGTTTACGTGGAGCAATTAAAGAAGTATCCACTTCTTCATACGAGAATTCCGGAGATTGCGTTTCCTGATTGAACATCGCCTTCGTTGTTTTCAGGAACTCTTCATCATTTCTCTCAGGGAAATCTGGCTTGTAATGCGCACCACGGCTTTCATTCCGATTATATGCGCCAATGGTAATCACGCGCGCCAAATGAAGCATATTTTCAAGATGACGAACGAACATTGCTCCAGAGTTGCTCCAACGTGACGTGTCATGAACATTTATGCGTTTAAAACGTTCCTGGAGCTCCTGAATTTTTTCGTCCGTTTTTAACAGCTTATCATTATAACGAACAACAGTCACATTGTCTGTCATCCATTCACCTAGCTCACGATGCAGTGCATAGGCGTTTTCGTCTCCGTCCATGCTCAGAATTTCTTCAAATTTCTCTGTTTCTCGTTTCTGTGCTTCTTCAAAAATAGAAGCTGGCAAATCTTCGGCCACTTTTTCAAGTCCATTCACGTATTCTACGGCATTTGGCCCTGCGACCATTCCACCGTAAATGGAAGAAAGAAGTGAATTCGCACCGAGACGGTTACCCCCGTGCTGACTGTAATCACATTCTCCAGCCGCAAACAGCCCTTGAATATTAGTCATTTGATCAAAATCAACCCACAGCCCACCCATCGAATAGTGAACAGCGGGGAAGATTTTCATCGGCACTTTACGAGGGTCGTCCCCCATGAACTTTTCATAAATCTCTATGATGGCACCAAGCTTAACATCAAGCTCATGCGAGTCTTTATGAGAAAGGTCGAGGTAAACCATGTTTTCACCGTTAATGCCTAGTTTTTGATTGACACACACATCAAAAATCTCACGCGTAGCAATATCACGTGGTACGAGGTTTCCATAAGCCGGATACTTTTCTTCCAGGAAGTACCAAGGCTTACCGTCCTTGTACGTCCATACTCGTCCACCTTCTCCACGAGCAGATTCACTCATCAGCCGTAGCTTATCGTCACCAGGAATTGCTGTTGGATGAATTTGAATAAACTCCCCGTTTGCATACGCTGCGCCCTGCTGGTAAACCGCAGATGCTGCAGATCCTGTGTTGATCATTGAGTTTGTCGATTTTCCGAAGATGATACCAGGTCCACCTGTAGCTAAGATGACCGCATCAGCCCGGAAATCTTTCACTTCCATTGTCGTAATGTTTTGCACGACGAGACCACGGGTCGTTTCATCATCGTCTTTAATGAGGGAGAGGAATTCCCAGCCTTCATATTTATTGACGAGACCAGCAACTTCATAACGACGAACTTGTTCATCTAATGCGTACAGCAGCTGCTGTCCAGTAGATGCCCCCGCATAGGCTGTACGGTGATGTTGCGTACCGCCAAAACGACGAAAGTCTAGTAAGCCTTCAGGCGTACGGTTAAACATAACGCCCATTCGATCCATTAAATGAATGATTCCGGGAGCTGCGTCACACATCGCTTTTACCGGTGGCTGGTTGGCAAGAAAGTCACCACCGTACACTGTATCATCAAAGTGCTCCCATGGGGAATCGCCTTCCCCTTTTGTATTGACCGCTCCGTTTATGCCACCTTGCGCACACACAGAATGTGAACGCTTTACCGGAACGATAGAAAATAAATCGACATTCATGCCGGCTTCAGCAATTTTTATAACGGCCATCAGACCTGCTAATCCACCGCCAACCACAGCGATTTTTCCTTGACTCATGGATGTCCGCTCCTTCCCTAGTTAAGCTGCACTAAACGATAAACGCGAAAATGGCCCGAACTCCGATATAGGAGAGAACCAAAAACACTGCGACAGACGCATATGAAGCCCAACGTTGCGCTTTTGGCGTAACTGTAAAACCCCAAGTAACTGCGAATGACCACAAACCATTGGCGAAGTGAAAAATTGTCGACAAAACACCAACAAGATAGAACACAATCATGAAATTGCTTTCAAAGATCGTTGCCATCATGTCAAAATTGACAGGAACATCAAAGAATTGGTATGCGAGACGGGTTTGCCATACGTGCCAGGCGACAAAGATCAATGTAATAACCCCGGTAATTCTTTGCAAAAAAACATCCAGTTTCTAAAATAACTGAAGTGCCCGAGGTTGTTTTTGCTGTAAAAGCAATGTAAAGACCATAAACCGCATGGAAAAGCAATGGCAAGAAGATCACAAAAATCTCCAATGCATACCGGAATGGTAAGTTTTCCATAAATTTTGCGGCTTGATTAAAGGCATCAGCACCTTTTGTGGCAAAATGGTTAACAATTAGATGCTGAATCAGAAAGATCCCTATTGGAATCACGCCCAGCAACGAATGCAATCTCCGAACAAAAAACTCTGATTTTGCACTCATCGACTCCCTAACCCCCTTGTACATCTGTAATTTTTCCTGTTGAAATTTTCACACGTGGTTTTAATGATGCCTAGACACCAGATTAAAACCATTTTCAATATGTAAAAAACTTCGCTATAATGTGGTGCATGTTCATTTTACTCCCATGCGTTCCCAAGGTCAAGGAAGCGAAGCTCCTTTTCAGAAAAGAAACGCTAACCGCCATCACGATTAGAACGGAGGAATCTTGTAATGGATGAACAAAGTAAGAGTAAGCACGATGCTGCGGAGCAACCCGACACAAACGAAACGGTTGCCTCCCCATTCTCGATTCGTTTATTGCGACATACGTTACTTCCGGACATTTTAGGGAAACAACAGAAACCGATCCTTTATTATGCTGGAAAATCATTAGCGCGAAAATTTCCTTTGCAGTCTTTAGACGAATGTCCTGTATTCTTTCATAAAGCTGAGTGGGGAAAACTGCGTCTGATCAGACAGAAGAAAGCCCACCTTGTTTTTGAGCTTACAAATCCGGTGCTCCTTGAAAAAAATGATGCATCTGCGTCTGATTTATTTGCGCTTGAAGCCGGATTTATCGCTGAAACCATTGCCAACATTTTTGAAGCTGAAGCTGAAGGAACGATTAGTGAAGCATCAAAAAAGGGATCGTTACGATTACTGTTGAATGGTATGCATAAGTCAATTTGTGTGGTCTTCTTCCCTCTCTTGATGCAAATGATCATATACATTTTTCGCAACGGCCTGGGGGATGCCAGCTGTAATGAGCTCCTCAACCGTTGCTTCTTTTATTTTTTTGACGCTGCCAAAATGCTTTAACAACGTTTTTCGTCTCTTTTCACCAACGCCTGGGATACCGTCGAGCGTAGAGTGAAAAGAATTTTTTGAACGGAGCTGTCTATGAAATGAAAGAGCAAAACGGTGTACCTCATCTTGAATGCGCTGTAGCAAATAAAAGGACTGAGAGTTTCGTTGCAATGAAACTACAGCAGGTGGATTACCATACAAAAGTTCCGCCGTCTTATGCTTCTCGTCCTTGGCTAAGCCACACACAGGAATCCCAAGATCAAATTCGTCTTCTAACACTTGCTTGACAGAGCTCATATGACCCTTTCCACCATCAACAATAATTAAATCAGGCAACCTTCCGCCTTCACGGAGTACTCTAGCATATCTTCTCCGCACAACCTCCTGCATACTTGCGTAATCATCGGGTCCTTGCACAGTTTTTATTTTGTACTTACGGTATTCTTTTTTATTCGGCTTTCCATCTTCAAATACGATCATGGCTGATACGGCATCCGCGCCTTGAATGTTTGAATTGTCAAAGGCTTCAATCCGCTCAGGATAAGGAATATTTAACGCCTTACCGATTTCTTCTGCAGCAAGAATTGTCCGTTCTTCATCTCTCTCGATCAGTTTAAATTTCTCTTGTAAGGCAAGCTTGGCATTTTTCCTCGCTAAATCAACGAGCTCTTTTTTCTTTCCTCGCTGCGGCTGTTGAACTTTTACATCCAAAAGTTTTTGCACCGTTTCTCCGTCTACATCCTTCGGAAGCCAGACTTCCCTTGGCTTAATATGATGGCTTTGGTTATAAAACTGCCCAATGAAGCTTAAAAAATCTTCATGCGCTTCGCCGTAAAAAGGAAATAAACTAACATCACGCTCGATTAGCTTTCCTTGCCGGATAAAAAAGACTTGGACGCACATCCAGCCTTTATCATATGCAAAATGAAAAATATCTCGATCCGTCATGTCGCTCGACATCATTTTTTGTTTTTCCATTACCGATTGGATATGTTCAATTTGATCTCTATATTCTTTTGCACGCTCAAATTCAAGCTGTTCAGACGCTTGTTCCATTTTTGCTTGCAGTTGGACTTTGATATCATTAAAACCGCCATTTAAAAAATGGGTGATTTCCTGAACGATTTGTTTATTTTTGTCTTCACTAACCGGATAGACACAAGGAGCCATACACTGCCCAATATGATAATATAAACACACTTTATCTGGTAGCCGATCACATTTACGCAGAGGATACAGGCGGTCTAAAAGCTTTTTTGTTTCATTTGCCGCAAATGCATTAGGGTACGGACCAAAGTATTTGCCGCCATCCTTTTTGACCTTCCGGGTAATGAGCAGTCGTGGGTGTTTTTCCTTCGTAATTTTGATAAAAGGGTAGCTTTTATCGTCTTTTAGCATGACGTTGTATTTCGGGTCATGTTTTTTAATCAAATTCATTTCTAAAAGCAAAGCCTCAAATTCAGATGACGTTACAATGTAATCGAAGTCGGTAATGTTTTGGACGAGACGCAGCGTTTTCCCATTATGCGATCCGGTGAAATACGATTTTACACGATTGCGCAAGTTTTTCGCTTTGCCTACATAGATGATCTGACCATGTCTATTTTTCATTAAATAGCAGCCTGGCTGTTCAGGAAGAATGTGCAGTTTATCTTTGAGCATGTCCTTCCTCCTTTCATCTCGTTTTCATTCGCAGGCATGCTCGCATTTGCAAATGATGGTGAGTCATCCTAGATGGAAACTTGCGTATGTCATTCATAACGCTAAAAACCGGCCTTTTGGCCGGTTTTCGTCAATCGTTTACACTTACTGATGCTTTTTAAGCAACTCTGCAAGCGCTTCTTTAGGCTGAAAGCCAACCGCTTGGTCAACAACCTCTCCGTCTTTCATAACGAGGAGTGTTGGAATGCTCATGACGCCGTACTTTCCGGCAGTTTCTTGGTTCTCATCTACATCAAGCTTTACAATTTTTACTTGGTCGCCCATATCAGAATCGAGTTCCTCAAGCACTGGTGCAATCATTTTACATGGTCCACACCAAGTTGCCCAAAAGTCCGCTAAGACTAAACCTTTGCTCGTTTCGTCAGTAAATGTTGCGTCTGTTACATTTGTAATTGCCATACAAATGTTCCTCCTTCCAATCATTCAAGTAATCATCATCCAATTTGGATGGGGTAGATCACAATGAGTATACAACAATCTAACACACTTCTGCGAATAATTTGTTTCAGGTTATTTTACCCGCTACGCTACATTCATACACTTATTTTAAGAAATCCATAAAAAAACAATTCCAAGAATGGCAAAGACCGCGCAACAGAGAATCAACACTTTTGCTAATCGCTCCATACAAGCGCTCCTTTCTCTAATGGATGCCTGCACCGATCACGTAGGACAAGCCTACGGAAATAATCATAGATAAAAGTCCTACTGCCCGGTTATCCTTCTCAATTTCTTTATCGACATTAAATGTTGGGGTCAGGAATTCAAACATAATGTACCCTAACATTAATAGAAAGAAGCCGAAGCAACCCCAAGCAAACATCATGAGCACAGATTCATTTTGCAGGATGGAATGGCGAAAAATGTTGGCAATCCCAAAGATCTTCCCGCCCGTCGCCATTGCCACTGATATATTTCCTTGGCGAATTTCTTTCCAATTGCTGTACTTCGTCACTAACTCAAAGATGGCGAGGAAGACGATGATGCTCAAGACGACGACACTATAATTCCCTGCGGTTGTTATAAAATCATTTTCCCAGAATGAGCTCATAGTCTGACCTCCACCTCTATTTTAACTCTATGACAGTGACGCCACTGCCTCCTTCTCCCGATTCACCCATCCGTGAACTTTTAATGGAGCGGTGCTGTTTGACAAATTGCTGTACGCCTTTACGAAGTGCGCCCGTTCCTTTTCCATGAATGATCGACACCCGGGGATAACCGGACAAGAGAGCCTCATCGACGTACTTTTCTAATCGATGCAAAGCATCCTCATAGCGTTCCCCACGTAAATCAATCTCCGTCTTGACAGGTTGCCCGCGCCCTTTCACTACAGATAGGGGTCGCGTCTCAACTGGCTCAGGCCGTGAAACATATTGCAAATCGTCTAATGAAGCTTTGACTTTTAAGACACCAAGCTGTACTTCAAATTCATTTTCGCCTCGTTTAGCAACAATGTGTCCGTGTTGACCAAATGGGATATGCTTCACTTCATCTCCAGGTTGCAAGTTTTGATGTCGCGGTTTTTTCGGTATAGCAGGTTTCTTTTTCTTTCCTGTCAATTTCGGACTTGCTTCCTCAAGTCGTTTTTTCGCTTCAATCAATTCGTGGTCTTTAATGTCTTGCTGGGACTGTTTCTGGAGCGTACGTAATTGTTGAATGATTTCTTCAGCTTCTGCTCGTGACGCTGCCAGCGTTTTTTCAGCACGCTCTTCCGCTTTTTGATACAGCCGTTCCTTTTCTTCTTGAAATTGTGCCAATTCCTCCTCAAGCGAACGGTGCAAAGCTTCAGCTTCTGCTAAATGCGCTTCGGCAGCCTCTTTGTCCTCTTCCGCACGTTTACGCGAGCGTTCCAATGACAGAATCATATTGTTGACCTTATGACTCTCTACACCGACTTGGTCGGCGGCTTTTGCAACGATATCTTCTTCCAGACCGAGCCGACGTGATATATCAAACGCATTACTCCGTCCCGGTACGCCGATCAGCAAGCGGTAAGTCGGCTGTAACGTCTCTGTATTAAACTCTACGGAAGCATTAATGACGCCTTCACGGTTGTACCCATATGCTTTCAATTCTGGGTAGTGCGTCGTCGCAATCGTGCTCGCCCCTTTTTTATGCACCTCATCAAGAATCGCCATTGCTAAAGCCGCACCTTCCTGTGGATCGGTGCCGGCACCAAGCTCATCAAACAAGACGAGAGAATTTGAATTCACTTCTTTTAAGATATCAACAATTTGCGTCATATGCGAAGAAAATGTACTAAGGCTTTGCTCAATGGACTGTTCGTCGCCAATATCGGCAAACACATTTTCAAAAATGCCGATTTTAGACCCGTCCCGCGCAGGGATTTGCAAACCAGCTTGCCCCATAAATGTGATGAGGCCAAACGTTTTCAATGTGACCGTTTTTCCGCCTGTATTCGGACCGGTAATAACCATTGTATGAAAATCGCCACCGAGCTCAATATCGCTTGGCACTGCTTCACTACTATCAAGCAGCGGGTGTCGAGCTTGAAACAGCTTCGTATGCCCTGTTTCGTCCAATGCTGGTCGACTCGCTTTAATGGCTGCGCCATAAAACGCTTTGGCAAACCAAAAATCCACTTCAGCTAGCGTGGAAACATTGGTCATGAGTGCCTCTGTTTCTTCGGCAACTTCGCCAGACAACATGCGTAAAATGCGCTCAACCTCTTCTTTTTCCTTAACCCGAAGTTGGCGCAGCTCATTATTCATCGTAACGACAGCTTGCGGCTCAATGAAAAGTGTTTGTCCAGATGCCGACTGATCATGAACGATACCGCCGATTGCTTGTCGATATTCCTGTTTCACAGGGACGACGAAACGATCATTCCGGATTGTAATAATTGAATCGGACAACATCTTTTGTGTTGAACTTGATTTTGTCATCTGGTTAAGCTTGTCACGTACCCGTGACTCTGTTGTCCGGCGCTGGCGCCGAATGACACCAAGGGTATGGCTCGCAGAATCTGATACGGCTCCATGCTCGTCAATACATTGCTCAATGTGCCTGCGCAATTCAGCTAAGCCGTGTATATGGTCTATCGTTTCGTATAAATGAGGGAGATCTTCTCCCTCTTCTCTTAAGTCATCAGTAAAGCGCTGCATTTGCTGACCTGCATAAATCGTTAATGCAACAGCACTGAGCTCTTCAGGGTTTAAAGCACCACCAATCTCGGCGCGTTTAATATGCGGACGAATGTCAGACATTCCCCCAAGAGGAACGTGACCTTTTTTACGCACAATCGTCGCTGCTTCGTCAGTTTGTTCATGCCATATTTGCACTTTCTCAAATGAAGGAGAAGGCATTAACGTATTCGCTTTTTCTTTTCCTAGCGATGACGAGGCATGCTGGGCTAGCGCTTGACGAACCTTTTGAAACTCTAGCACATGAATCGCACGTTCGTTCATAGTATCCCTCTTTTCTACTTCAAATTCGGTCGATTGATCCACTGTTTAAAAGCGTTCTTCGACTTTGTATTTAAAACTTGCTCGGGCTTCGCAAACGCTTTGCGAGCGATGCGAACACCTTCTTCCATATCGGAAAGCATTTCAATGCTATGGGCGTCGGTTGAAATAGAAATTGGCACACCGGCTGCGATAACTTTTTCAAGCCAGCTGTGATGCAAATCGAATCGATTTGGATTGGCGTTCAGCTCTAAAGCTGTATTCGTTTCGCTTGCGAGGTGGATTAAAGCGTCAACATCAACTTTATAGCCATCACGCCTTCCAATCAAGCGTCCCGTTGGATGAGCAATTAAATCAACATGAGCATTTTTCAAAGCATTCTCAAGACGCTGCATGATTTTGTCACTCGACTGCTGAAATGATGAATGAATCGAGGCAATGACAAAGTCCATTTCCTGTAGCAAGTCATCTTCATAATCCAATGACCCATCTGGAAGAATGTCCATTTCAGTCCCTTTAAATATATGAATGCCTCCAATTTGTTCATTCACTCGATCGATTTCTTCGCTTTGTCGCCGCAGGCGGTCAGAGGTTAACCCATTTGCTACTCGGAGTGATACTGAATGGTCTGTGATTACAATATACTCATAGCCCCTCGCTTTAGCTGCAAGTGCCATTTCCTCAACCGAATGCGCACCATCGCTCCATGTCGTATGCATATGGAGGTCACCACGAACATGAGAAAGCTTGAGGAGTTCCGGAATACGTTCTACGAGGTCAAATTCTTTATGGCCTTGACGTATTTCTGGAGGCATCCACGGCAGGTTATATCGTGCATAAAGAGCTTCCTCACTCTCTGGAACGACTAGTCCATGCTCTGTTTCAATGCCATATTCAGAGATTTTTTCTGCCCGTTCCTTGGCGATCTGCCTCATCCGAACGTTATGCTCTTTAGAACCTGTGAAATGATGAAGCGTCGCCGCAAATTCATCAGGAGAAACGAGGCGAAAATCGACTTGAATCGACGGATGATCCGCGCGAATCGTCACTTTTTTTTCACCGCCAGCGATCACTTCTTCAACACTGTCCATCGTCTTTAACCGTTCACTGACGCCTGCAGCATGTTTAGTGGCAACAATCATATCAAGATCTTTCACCGTTTCTTCAGTCCGCCGGAAACTTCCTCCAAGCTCAGCCTTTTCAACGCCTTCAAGTTGGCATACTTCATGCAGCAACCGCTGCGCAAATGTGCGAACAGAAGCATAGGACAGCCTTTGATTCGTATCCTCATTCTTTTCTAGCGCTTCTAGTATTTTCAGCTCTGATTTTTCACCAAACCCCGGAAGCTGGCGAACCTTTTGCTGTTCACACGCTGCTTTTAACGTTGCAGCATCACGAATGCCAAGTTCCTGTGAGAGCTTGGCAATCTTTTTGCCGCCTAGTCCTGGAAGGCTTAACAAAGGTGGCAACCCTGGCGGAATCGTCGCCTCCAATTCTTCGAGCAAAGGTGAATGGCCGTTCGTAACACAGTCTGAGATGACTTGTGCTGTTCCTTTCCCGATTCCTTTTAAGGCAGATGGATCCTCGATCTCATCCATACTTTTCTCGATCTGCTCTAAGGCAGCCGCTGCTCTACGGTATGCAGCCGTTTTAAACGTATTTTCTCCTTTGATTTCTAACAAAACAGCGATGGTTTCTAACACACGAATAATCTCTTTTTTATTCATGTCTACACTCCTTCATTAACGAAAGATAGATCACAGCCCTAAATCACCCGATAAAAAAGCGCTAAAAGCTCCTCCTAACAGGAACTAGGAGAAGCTTTTATGTCACTGGTTCGTTTGAACAAACCAGCGCTCTTTTATTTCCTGGGAAAGTATAGGCGTTTTTTCAACGATGACTTTAGCTATACTCGAATCATCAATACTTCGCTGTACCTGTTCGACAGGCGTTAATGCTGCGACATATAATAGGACAAAAATGATAAGATAGACTTCTATTAACCCAAATGCCCCACCTAGCGCGCGATTTACCGTACTTAACAGCGGCAAGTCCGCTAAAAAATCAAGCATGGCACCGATCATTTGCAGGATAATTTTCGTGCCAAAAAAAAGAACAGCAAAAGCGACCCCTTGATAGAACGTTTGTTCCAAAAAGATACCATCCGCAAACAACGCGAAAGTACCGTCTTCACCTCCAGAATAAGGGATCCAAAATTTTATCATTTGACTAAACTCTTTATAATATAAAAAAGCAACAATAAATGAAATGACTAGACCTGCCATATGTATCACTTGCAGAATGAGGCCTCTTCGAATACCAATAAAAAAGCCGGCACAAAGAATTACAAATATAATGACGTTAAGCATCCTTTAGTTTTTCCTCTTTCCGAATATAATCCTGCAATAAATCATGCTCTTTTTGCAGTTGATCGTACGATTCCTGTAATTTTAAATGATCGCTCATAATGTTGATCGCTGTCAGCATAGCCACTCGGTTCATCCCTAAGTAAGGGTGCTTTAAATCTATTTCCCTCATAGTTTCGTCCACGGTTTCTGCCACTTCACGAATATGGGAAGTATTTTCTGAACCAACGATCGTAAACGATTGTCCAAGGATTTGGATAGTTGTTTTATTTTTATTCTTACTAGACAACGAAAATACCCCCTAAAAAGTTGACAATCTTCTTAGTATGATAACACGAATCCCTTTTTAAAAGAAAATAAATCAGGGATATTCATGTATTATTTCGTCGAAAAAGGTGATTTTCCTGTCATTTGCAAGGGAATTTTACCATTTTGCCAATTTAATCGGATCACTTTTCACGCGTTAGTAACTTATTTCCTTAAACCGTTGATTAAAATTAAGGACTCAACCTGTTGGATTAACATTTTACATACCGTCGGTCACGCCTCATGAACTGCACGTTCTTTTTGAGTCTTCTCTCCGCCTACGTTCTTCGTCTGCCGAGTTTTTTGATCTGATTTAAGGAATTTTGCACGCATGTTCGACTAAAAAGAAAATGTAGACAAAACCAAAAATGATTTTGTCTACACGCTTAGCCGTTAGCTAATGATTACGACTGTTTATACATTTAGTTATGATGAACGTAGCTCTGCGCCAAACGTACGCTCTAATTTACCTAGAACTGCTTCATACGCTTCAGTCACTTCTTCATCTGTAAGTGTGCGTTCAGCATGACTAAACCGGAGTGAAAATGCGAGTGATTTCTTTCCTTTTTCGAGACGCTCTCCTTCGTACACATCAAACAATGCTACATTTGTCAATAATGAACCGCCCGCTTGTCTCATTTGCATTTCAATCTCACCAGCAGATGCCGTTTGATCAACAACTAAAGCAATATCTCTCGTCACTGCAGGGTATTTAGGTACAGGTACGTATGTGTTTTTCGCTTGACTTTGGAGAATCCATGGTGACGTTTTTAATTCAAAAACGTACGTATCATCAAGATCGAGTTCTTGTGCAACATGTGGATGCAATTGACCGATAAATCCAATCACTTCTCCATCGTAAACGATCGATGCAGTCCTTCCAGGGTGCAATTCTTCGCGCTGATCTGCTCTAAATGACACTTGACCTGTAACACCAAACTCAGTGAAAAGCATTTCGACAACGCCTTTTAATGAAAAAAAGTCAACGTCTTGCTTTTGCGCAAGCCAGCTTTGCGCTTGGACTTCACCTGATATAACGCCTGCAACGTGTCGATGCTCTTCATGATGTTCTGGACCGCTCTCTGATACATAGACAGAACCGACTTCGTAAAGTGCTCTTCTCGCTACTGAACGACGTTGGTTGTGGCCAATTGCATCGAGCAGATGAGGCAACAAACTATGACGCAAGACTTGGCGTTCCTCAGTCATTGGTGACGCGACTGCAAGAGAGCGAAGTTCTGGATACATAGAAAATTGGCTCGCTTTACTTTCATGTGTTAAAGAGTACGTAATTGCTTCGTGCATACCCGCAGCTTCAAGCAATCTCCTCATTTTTCGTACCGACTGCTGTGTTGGTGTTAAACCGATGTCTGCTGGTATGGATGCAGGAATTGTCGCAGGCAGACGATCATATCCGTAAAGACGACCAACCTCTTCAATTAAATCTTCAGCAATGGAAATATCAGGTCGCCTTGTCGGCACGATGACATGAAACACTCCATTCGATACGTCAACGGAAAAATGCAAGGCTGTTAACGTACGTTCTACTTCAGCTTCAGAAAGTGTCGTACCAAGTAATCCATTGATTTCCTCAAGCGATACAGATACCGTTTGAGCTGTTGGTACTGTCGCTTTTGCGGTGACAGAACCTTTTCGCACTGACCCTCCCGCGTATTTTTCCAGCAAATAAGCGGCACGGTTGGCTGCTTTTATTGTTCGCTCAGGATCAACACGTTTTTCAAAGCGTGCACTCGAGTCGCTGCGAAGACCATGAGCTCTTGACGTTTGGCGAACGGCATCCGGAGAGAAGTAAGCCGCTTCCAGCAAGACGGTCGTCGTCTCCGATGTGACCTCTGTATCTTGACCTCCCATGACACCTGCCATCGCAATCGGCTTCATGCCATTCGTAATGACAAGCTGCCCTTCAGCTAATGAACGTGTCTGCCCGTCAAGTGTAATCATACTCTCGTTCGCTTTGGCATGACGTACAACAATTTGCTTTGACCCGAGCCGGTCGTAGTCAAAGGCATGCAACGGCTGTCCGTATTCAAGTAATACGTAGTTTGTAATGTCAACAACGTTATTAATCGGACGGATGCCGGCGCTCATCAGTCGACGCTGCATCCAAAATGGCGCTGGCTTAATGGTAACATTGTCAATCATCTTGGCGATATATAACGGGTTGTCCTCAGGTGCTTCAACAATGACCTCAATCGCATCATGAGCGTCAAGTTCACTTTCCTGAATGTCTTCTTTCGGCCAACTCACATCGCCTTCAAGAATTGCTGCGGTTTCATAAGCGACACCGACCATACTCATACAATCGCCACGATTTGCGGTCAGCTCAAGCTCGATGACTGTATCATCAAGCTGCAATGCATCGCTCACTGGTGTCCCTGCGTCAGCTTCACCATCATAGACAAAAATGCCGTCAGCATATTCTTTCGGAACGAGCGCTTGCGGAATGCCAAGCTCTGACAGAGAACATATCATTCCTTCAGAGGCTGTGCCACGAAGCTTCGCTTTTTTGATTTTAATGCCACCAGGAAGACGAGCGCCTGGGCGTGCTACGATCACCGTTTGACCAGCAGCTACATTCGGCGCACCGCAAACGATTTGCGCGCTCTCTTCATCACCGACACGTACTTGACAGACGCTGAGCTTGTCGGCATTAGGATGAGGCTCACACGATTCAACGTATCCTAGAACGATATGATCGAGTGTAGAATTCCATTGGCTGATTTGTTCTACTTCGATTCCTGTCCGAGTCACTTTTTCGGCAAGATTTGCTGGTGACTCTGTAGAGACATCTACATATTGACTCAACCATTTATAAGAAACAAGCATGCTCTCAACTCTCCCTTACCTGTTAAATTGCTGAATAAAACGAATGTCATTTGTGTAAAAATGGCGAATATCTTCAATGCCATATCTAAGCATCGCTACACGGTCAGGTCCCATCCCAAAAGCAAAGCCGGAATACTCTTCAGGGTCAAAACCTGCCATTTTTAGCACATTCGGATGAACCATTCCTGCGCCTAAAATTTCAATCCAACCCGTTTTCTTACATACCGAGCAGCCTTCTCCTTGACATATACTACAAGAGATATCAACTTCAACGGATGGCTCAGTAAACGGAAAATAACTAGGACGTAAACGGATATCACGTTCTTCACCAAACATTTCTTTGGCAAAGCGCTCAAGAGTGCCTTTGAGATCGCTCATTTGAATGCCCCGATCGATCACCATGCCTTCAATTTGCATAAACTGGTGCGAATGTGTAGCATCGTCGGTATCCCGTCTGTACACTTTCCCTGGACATATGATTTTAAGTGGTCCTTTTCCGTTCTGCTTCTCCATTGAACGCGGTTGAACTGGAGATGTTTGCGTTCTAAGCAGGAACTCTTCAGTAATGTAGAATGAGTCTTGCGTATCGCGAGCCGGGTGATCGGGCGGCATGTTGAGCGCTTCAAAGTTGTAATAATCACTCTCCACCTCAGGCCCTTCAGCAATCGTATAACCCATTGATAGGAAAAAATCCTCAATCTCTTCAATAACGAGCGTCAAAGGATGTGGGTGTCCTACTTGCTGGGGCATCCCCGGAAGCGTGACATCGAGCGTTTCCTGTTCTAGTTTTCGCTGCATTTCCTCAGCTTGGAGACTTTCTTGTTTCTCGTCAATGGCAATCTGAATCGCGCTTCGTACTTCATTCGCCACCTGTCCGATGACCGGTCGTTCTTCCGCAGACAGCTTACCCATGCCACGAAGCACTTCTGTCATCGGCCCTTTTTTACCTAAATATTTGACCTTTGTGTCTTGAAGATCCTTTACACGTGTCGCTTGCTTTATCGCCTGAAGTGCTTCCTCCTGCAATGCAATCAGCTTATCTTTCATTGCTTTTCATCCTCCTCTGGCTCCTTCCCTTAAAAACTGCCGGAGCACAAATTCATATACTAAAGAATGACATATAGAACATAAAAAATCCGCCCCTAAAAAAGGGACGGACTCATTCCGCGTTACCACCCTTGTTGGCACAAACTGCCCAACTTGACTTCAATAACGGTGAAGGTCCGGGCCACCTTTCATCTCTCCGTAGAGACTCCCGGTGCCAGCTCCTGAGTGAATTCAAAACCCAATTCTTTTGTGGGGGCTTTCAGTCCTTGACCACCCATCCCTGTACATAGAATCACTGGATTTCTACTTAGCTCATTCTTAGCTTTTTTTCGCCTTGTTCTATCGCTTAGTATAACGGCGCCTTTTGCAGAAAACAAGTCTTTCTTAGCCATTTTTTTTCGCTTGCAAACCGTACATCACAATGCCAGCAGCAACGGTGACGTTTAATGACTCCGTTTTCCCTGCCATCGGGATCGATATACGCTCGTTTGCAGCCGACAGTAAGTGCTCGTCGATGCCCCGACCTTCATTGCCGAACACGACAGCATATTTTCGCTCGATTTGAACTTTCTCTAGCGGCAAACCGTCCATCGCTGTTGCAAAGATTGGAACGTTCGCTTGCGCTAGCTTGTTCACCAAACCATTTAAATCGTCTCGTATGACGGGGAGATGAAACAGCGCCCCTTGTGTCGCACGGACCGCTTTGCTGTTATACATGTCAGCACAATGCTTCCCTAAAACAACAGCCGTCATTCCAAGGACTTCAGCCGTACGAATTAAGGTGCCGAGATTCCCAGGGTCTTGAATATCATCAAGCAGCGCAAGACTGCAGTTGCTTTGAAGAATATCAGTCATAGGAGGCTTAAGGATGTGACAAACAGCGATGATCCCTTGTGGTGATTCTGTTTGACTGAGCGTCCGAATCACATCTTCACTGCATATGATGACTTCACTATCTTTCGGCGGCTGAAATGTTTGCAGCTTGTCTTCTTCCACAAGCAGATAAGGCATCACCTGACCAGCAGAAAGAGCCTCAGCAAATAAGTGTGGACCCTCAATTAAAAACTGACTCATTTGATCTCGATATTTTTTCTTATGCAATTTCTTTAACTGCTTCACAAATGAATTTTGTGTCGAATGAATTGTTTTCACGATGGCATGGGGCCTCTCTTTTTAAAGGTTGTTGAATAATCAATTTCGCCTTCCCATACACTAAGCACCGTATAACAAAAAGAAGACAGATGCAAATCTGTCGCGTGGAGGCGAAGACAATGGATTTGAATTTAAGAAAAGCCATTACTGCCAATGTGGCGTCGAATTCAAAAGAGGAATTGGAAGGTACCATCCTTGATGCCATCCAAAGCGGTGAAGAAAAAATGCTTCCAGGCTTAGGCGTCCTGTTTGAAATCATCTGGCAACAATCCGACGAACAAGAGCAGGAGCAAATGCTTTCAACGTTATACGATGGGCTTAGATAAAGGAAAGCCTTAAAAAGATTCTCCAGCCATCCTTACCTGGCTGGAGATTTTATTAGTTATGTGAGATTAGTCTCCGTATGTTAGACGATGCACCGTATCTTTATCCAAAGCCTCGATGACTTTAACGATCAGTTCAACAGCATGCTCGTAGTCTTTTCGATGCAAAATTGCAGCGTGTGAATGGATGTATCGTGTCGGCACAGTAATGGATAACGATGGAACACCATTTGCAGTCACATGAATATTTCCTGAGTCTGTACCGCCGCCAGGCATGGATTCATACTGAAATGGGATGTCGTTGTCTTCCGCAGTTTTTACCACTAGGTCACGAAGCCCTTTATGGGAGATCATCGACGCATCATATAATACAATTTGTGGACCTTTTCCTAAGGTGCCATGTCTGTCTTGCTCACTTGTTCCCGGCGTGTCTCCCGCGATCCCAACATCAACACCGAAGCCAATATCCGGCTGGATGTAGTGAGCTGACGTTTTTGCTCCACGCAGACCAACCTCTTCTTGAATCGTTCCGACACCGTATACGACGTTCGGATGATCTTTTCCTTTTAGTTCTCTTAAAACATCAATCGCAATCGCACAACCGATTCGGTTGTCCCATGCCTTTGCAAGCAACATATCCTCGTTATCCATTACAGTAAATTCGAAATAAGGTACTGCTTGATCTCCAGGACGGATACCAAAGGACTCTGCCTCTTCTTTGCTTGTCGCCCCTACGTCAATGAACATATCTTTGATCTCGACTGGTTTTTTACGCGCTTCTGGAGAAAGTACGTGTGGTGGTTTTGATCCGATGACGCCAGTTACATCGCCTTTTGAAGTCACAATGGTCACTCGCTGAGCGAGCATCACCTGACTCCACCAGCCTCCAACTGTTTGAAAACGTAAAAAACCTTTATCGTCAATATGTGTAATCATAAAACCGACTTCATCAAGGTGCCCTGCAACCATAATTTTTGGCCCATTTTCCTTACCGGTTTTTTTTGCAATTAAACTTCCTAGATGATCGGTTGTGACGCCGTCATTATCGGCAAACGGCTTTATGTATTGTTCCATAACCTTGCGAGGCTCTGCTTCATTACCAGGAATTCCTTTAGCGTCAGTTAGTGCTTTAAGCATTTGAAGCTTTTCATCCATTACGTACCTCTCCTTTTTGTTTATGATATCCTTATTATACGTCTTTTGGTAAACGAGAACAAACGTGGAATCTTTTAAATTCAACTTGAAACTTTTTCTTTACGGGAAAAGTATATATAGTATATAGAAGGATTGATAAAGGGAGTGGATGAACCTATGCAGTGGCTTTTTATCCTCGTTCTCATCGTTGCCGTTGCTTTTGTCGCGTACAGTCTTGTCAAATATATGAATCAACCCCAACGAAAGCTCCATAGAGCTAAAGAAACACATGACTTTTATTTGCATGATGAACCTCAGGTGGATACTTTGAAGATTACGTATAAAGGGCTGGCATTTGAAGGAAAAAAGACACTTGGAGCGACTGAGGAAGGATTTGAAGTGATCTCCATAATCCTTCGGCCAGTAAACCCTAAGCGTCTTAGCGGGATGACGAAAGACGATTTTTATTTTATTGAGCGTGAAGTATTCATTTATTACCCTAACGCAGATGTGCTTTGGGATGACCCTGTCAAACAGCTCTTTCAGCCTTCTTCATGATTAGTCCGCACGAGATTTAGAGGGTTCTGCCATCGCAAAAAATTCTTCCCAAGCAAGAGTCGTCAGCTTTTGCCGTGCACTAAGAATGAATCCGCCAAGCACAAGCACACTTCCGAGAACAACAAGCGGAGGGAGTTTCGTGAGCGAACGGCCGAATATTGTGTACAAAAAAGCGGTCGGAACAATGGTTACAAGTGAATAAAAACGGTACGCGCTTCGTGTCTTTGCATAATCCATAACTAATAGAGACACAAAATGAAAATGCATAAATGGCACGAGGCGCAACATTACCAACTGAGAAATCGTCCACTTTCTCTGTCCCCCGTACGACTCCTTCAGATGATTGATTTTCCTGTGTAACCACGGTATTTTTTGTACACCCCAGTAAAACCATTCACATACGGCCCATAACCCTAATATAGACAAAAAACTTCCTAACCAAAACCCGAACAGAACGCCACCTAACAGGCATAAAACCGAGACTGGAATAAACAAGAACGGACGAATGATGTGCAGACCAAGAAAGATTAAAGGCGCAAAGATGCCAGCTGCAGCCACCCAGACGGATGCGATGTCAAGCCATTCCTGCACACATGTTTCGCTCCCTTCTTTTTTCAGTAGAAGACACTGCCATTATATGCTCAAATACCTATCTTCATGTTGTTGTAACCCACCACGATAAACCAAAAACGAAAATCATGATTTGCAAAAAGAGCAACAATGGCATTCCCCATACGAAGGAGCGATGCTTCGTCTTGTGCCGGTAAGCATACATCCCTGCTAAAGCACCAGCTGCACCGAACAACCACGCGGCTTTCCAAAGTGATCGTTCTCGTATCCTTCGTGAGCCAGCCTTTGCCTTTTTCTTATCGAGGGCCATCAACAAAAACGCGTACCCATTGCACATGAAGATGACGAAGAGTACACCATAGATCATATTCCCACCTTAAGCCTTTCAAAAATGTATTTGTTAGAAATTCGTGATTTTGAAGTCGAGCAGCAGGAAAATAATACTTTCCCTCACACAACGATTTTCTAGACGGCGTTTCAATGTAGATTGTGGCTGACGATATTGTAGACTTTCACGACCTAGATCGTCGCCATGCCTGGCGCACAAGAAAAAACCGATCCTCAAGGAAGACCGGTTCGTTTCATACTTATAGTTGTTCCTTCGCTTTTGCAGCAAGATCTGCAAAACCCTTTTCATCGTGAACAGCAAGGTCAGCAAGCATTTTACGGTTCATTGTAATCCCCGCTTGCTTAAGACCGTACATCATACGGCTGTATGAAAGTCCATTCATACGTGCAGCTGCATTAATACGTGCAATCCAAAGCTTACGGAAATCACGCTTACGCTGTCTACGGTCACGGTAGGCATATTGCAATGATTTCATGACCTGCTGGTTAGCGACTTTAAACAAAGAGTGCTTCGCGCCAAAATATCCTTTAGCTAACTTTAACTGCTTTTTACGACGACGGCGTGTAACCGTCCCACCTTTTACTCTAGGCATCGATAATCCCTCCGAATCAAAACCAATCCAACGTATAAAGACACTTAGTCTTTATAAACGGTTGTATTTATGGTTCAAATTATTTTACGTTATCAAGCATTTGACGAATACGCTTCATATCAGAAGCATCTACAAGAGCACCTTTACGCAATTTGCGTTTTTGCTTTTGAGATTTGTGAGCAAACATATGGCTAGTGTATGCGTGGGCACGCTTCAGTTTACCTGAACCTGTCTTTTTAAAACGCTTAGCAGCACCACGGTGCGTTTTCATTTTTGGCATTTCTTATTCCTCCTTCAAAACAAATCAAAGCTCTCTAAACTTTGTTTACTTTTTTTCGTTGACCGGAGCCATTAAAATAAACATGCTTCGTCCTTCCATTTTTGGACGAACCTCCATCGTACCAAGGTCTTTACATTCCTCTGCAAGCCGATCAAGAACCTTCTGACCAAGATCTTTGTGAGTAATGGCACGACCGCGAAAGCGAATGCTAGCTTTCACTTTATCGCCTTTGTCCAAAAATTTGCGGGCATTGCGAAGCTTCGTATTAAAATCATGTTCTTCAATACCAGGACTTAAGCGTACTTCTTTCACCTGAATCGTTTTTTGATTTTTACGAGCTTCTTTATCTTTCTTTTGTTGCTCATAACGATACTTTCCGAAGTCCATAATGCGGACAACCGGCGGTTTAGCCTGTGCAGCGACCAAAACCAGATCAAGATTGGCATTTGCGGCCATTTCTAAAGCTTCCTGCCGCGTTTTCACACCAATTTGCTCACCATTCACGCCAATTACCCTTACTTCACGGGCACGAATGGATTCATTGACAATAAACTCTTTGCTAATCAGAGCCACCTCCATAGGTTTTTTACTCGTTTGTATTACTCTTTTATCCAAACACAAAAAAAGTGTCGGCTTCTGCACCCACACACATACCTCTGCCTCATGCGCACTAAATGATAGGCGACATAAAACATCCAGTCATGAACCTGCCAACAGCTCTATAAAGCGTCGAATCAGGTGAGAAGCGGGTGCTTCTTCTTGTTTTCATAATATATTATACCGTTTGGAAGGTGTGCTGTCAATGATGGCGTCTTCCGTCGGACAACATCATCTATCATACAGGAGCAGTAAAGGGAAAGCAAGTTTTTTAAAAAAGAAACATTCTTCCTCTCCCTTAACAGGCACCTGGATGGTCGCTTCCATTTTAGCTGTTGCTCAATTTATTACGCTTTTTTCTGGTGAATTTCTTCTACAATTGACGAAACGAATTCGTCAAGCGACACTGTTTCTGAATCGTTGGATCCATACTTCCGAACATTGACAGCTTGATCTGCCAGTTCTTGATCGCCCACAACGATCATATACGGGATCTTTTTCGTCTGCGCTTCGCGGATTTTATACCCGAGTTTTTCTTCCCGCTCATCAATCTCTACACGCACTCGCTCATTCTGAAGTACTTCTTTTACCTTTTGGCTATAATCATGATGTGCCTCGAGCGATACCGGGATAACCATCACTTGCACTGGGGCGAGCCAGGTCGGGAAGGCCCCTTTATACTCCTCGATCAAGAAGGCGACAAAGCGCTCCATCGTTGAAACGACACCGCGATGGATAACCACTGGGCGATGTTCTTTACCGTCTTCACCGATATATGTTAGATCGAAGCGTTCAGGTAAATGGAAATCAAGCTGCACGGTTGACAGTGTTTCATCCTTACCTAATGCCGTTTTCACTTGCACGTCAAGCTTCGGTCCATAAAAAGCTGCTTCTCCTTCGGCTTCTACGTAAGGCATGCCCATTTCTTCCATTGTTTCTTTTAAGAGTGCCTGGGCTTTTTCCCACATGTCATCATTATCGATGTATTTCTCTTTATCGTTAGGGTCGCGGTAAGAGAGCCTGAAGTAGTAATCGCCGATTTTAAAGTCTTCGTACACTTTTTGGATCAATTCGACGACCCGAATAAATTCGTCCTTTAACTGGTCCGGGCGAGCAAAAATATGCGCATCATTCAAAGTCATTCCTCGAACCCGCTGAAGGCCAGCTAGTGCACCCGACATCTCATGACGGTGCATCGTTCCTAATTCTGCGATTCGGACGGGGAGATGACGATAGCTATACATTTTATTTTTATATACCATCATATGGTGCGGACAATTCATTGGCCGTAAGACGAGGTCTTCATTATCCATTTCGAGCGTTGGAAACATATCCTCTTGATAATGATCCCAATGTCCTGACGTTTTGTATAGCTCCACACTTCCAAGCACCGGCGTATAGACATGATCATAACCGAGCCGCTCTTCAATATCGACAATATAGCGTTCAATCGTTCGCCGAATCGTTGCGCCTTTTGGAAGCCAAAGCGGAAGACCTTGACCGACTTTTTGGCTTACAGTAAAGATCTCCAGTTCTTTTCCAAGCTTACGGTGATCACGCTCTTTCGCTTCCGCTAAATAAATGAGATGTTGCTTCAGCTCTTCCTTTTTAGCAAAAGCGGTGCCGTAAATTCGCTGCAGCATTCGGTTGTTGCTGTCACCGCGCCAATACGCTCCCGAAATGGACATGAGTTTAAATACTTTCAGCTTGCTCGTCGAAGGAACATGCACCCCACGGCAAAGGTCTAAAAATTCTCCTTGACGATATAACGTAATCGCTTCACCTGCGGGGATGTCTTCGAGAAGCTCCAGCTTTAATTCATCACCCATATCTGCAAAAATACGGCGCGCTTCTTCTAGACTGACTTCTTCCCGCTCCACCAGCAGATTTTCGTCGACAATTTTTTTCATTTCTTTTTCAATCGCAGGCAAATCTTCAGGTGTTAACGTATGGGGCATATCAATATCGTAGTAGAAGCCATTTTCAATGACAGGGCCTACACCAAGCTTCACATCGGAAAACAGACGTTTGACAGCTTGAGCCATTAAATGCGCGCTTGAATGTCGCAAAATTTCTAAACCGGCATCGGTTTCTGGTGTAATAATCTCAATCGACGCACTTTGCTGAATCGGGCGCCGCAAATCGTAGTGTTGGCCATCTAACGCAATCGCTAGCGCTTTTTTCTTTAATCCTGGGGAAATGCTGGCAGCAACTTCTTCCCCCGTCGTTCCATTGGCAAATTCCTTTATATGACCATCTGGAAATGTCAGTTGGATGTTTGACGACATACTTTAACCTCCTATTTTTTGAATATGAAGCGAGATAATGAACCATGCCCCCAATAAAAACACAAAAAAGCCCCTCCCTGAAAAAAGGGACGAGCGATCGTGGTTCCACCCTTGTTTTCTGCCTGCACCTAGACGCTACAAACAGACTCAAGAAGCCATAACGGGGCCTTCCGCCAGCAATTGTTACCTTGCCGGAGCATAAAAGGGGGTCAACTTTGCATGAAACAGAGCATTTTCAGCAGACAGCTCTTCTCTGTATGTCTCACAAACCAAAGCCGGTGGCCTTTATCTTCGCTGCATAACACTATGATGTATGTATTATACCTCCAACCCCTTATGACTTCAAGCGTTCTTTAAATGCCATTGTCTCGTGTCTTCATCAAATTGCCCTTTCGCCCTTAATACAGCACGTTCTTGGAAAACATTTCTAATCGTTTGAATCATTGGTTCTCCAACCTCATCCCCATACACGATGAGCTGCTGAGGGTTTAAGGACAAAAGTGCTGCCATCACAACTGATCGACTATTTCCTGGCTCATAAGCATAAATGGACGACGGCCAGTCCTCAAGCAAAAAATCCGTGCGCTTCAAGCGAAAATCTTCGGAAAACAATTGACAGTGCTCCCCAAAACGAATTCGAGCTGTTACATCACTGTATTGTCTTGATTCAACAAACTGACGTAACGTATCGATAAACGACTGATATTCCTCCTCTAACTTCGCTTCTTCGATCGCTTTTTCAACAATCCGTTCCAGACAATCACGATACCCTTTTAGACGAAACTGAACAAATGACTCAAACGAAAACGATATATGCTCTTCAAGCTGAGACCACCCCTGAACGAGCCAATCTCGCCTTTCTTGAACGAGCTGAACGCTTCCTGGGATGTCCGGCTTTTCTCCTTCAAGTAAAAGATAGACCATATTCATGAGATAATTAATTTCATCATCATTTTCGTAGGCATAGGTATGGCGTAAAATCTGTGTCACCAAAGACGCTTCCTGTGTATCCATCATCCATTGCACGAAGACAGGAACTCCTTTTATATAAAAATCTCTTGAAAATGCAGGGCAATGCATACGTAAGCAGACCTCGTGCAGCGTTGACCACACTTGTACATCATCGTGGTCTAGCTTCAAACGTTGCCGAAGCCCCTCCGCCAAATTGATTACATCATCGTACATCACAGTTGAAAATCGGATGAACACGTCTCGTCCCTCCCTCCTTTCTCGTGTTACATGTATATGGAGAGAGAACAAAAAAATGATACCCGAAAAAAAAAGACCTCCGCCAAATAAGTTAACGGGTTCCTTTTCCGAGCGAAAAATATTTTTGACAGATCAGATCAATTGAAAAGTTAACTGATTAAGCGCATAAGTAAAAGGGCAGGTTAATGGCTGCCCTTTTTGCTTTATTAGGAAAAACCGTTGATCAAATTAGGAATGTCCATTAAATCATTACAAATCGCATCAGGATAACTACCTGTAGTATCGCTACCTTTGTTTTAAGATGGTTCGCATTCCGATTTCCTTCGAATGGATTATACCAGCCTTTATGTTATCACCAACAAAAACGGCTCGTTCAGATGAGGCGATTAAATTCAAGTTAATAACCTCCTATAATTCCTGGCGTTGTCCATTAATCCAAAAATTTAAAAATGCTTTAAGTAAAAGTCCCGTGTTACTAAGCGTTGATCATCATATATATGCATTATCAGTACTCGATTGTCTGTGATAATCCTTCCTTGACTGTTAATTTGCCCATTAATGAATCGAGCATTTGAATTTTTAGTTTAGCCTAACTTAGAATGCAGCGTATAGACAACGCGGACACCCATCCATATTTTATTGTATACATCGTGCGCAAAACGAAGAGATTGCGCACCAAAAAAGTGCAAAACAAGTCGCTGTGAACTTGGTCTGCACTCTAATAAGTCTCGTTCGATACTTATGATTTACGATGTTGTCGTACCACGCCGGTTCTGTCCGTGTAATTCAACTGGAATGGTCAGAGCCTGAATCCGTTCCATCAGACGCATCCCCTTCAATTCTTCATGCTCACCGCGCTGAGTATAAGAAAATGATGCTTCAATTCACTATAGCTAAAATTTGAAGAGATGAAGAGTGGACGTTTATGCATTAAGCGATACTGTAGGATAGGAGCAAGCACATCATCACGAATCCAGCTCGACATCGATTCCGCACCAAGATCATCAAGCATCAATACATCTGCTTCTTGTAAAGCTTTCACCTTTTGATTTAACGAATCATCTCTTAAAGATTGCTTACATTGACGAACAAACTCGGGAACATACACGAGCAAAGAGCCTACTTGATGCCTTCGTTTCATTTCGTTAGCGATTGCTCCCAACAAATAGGTCTTCCCAGTACCGAATGGGCCGTGAATATAAAGACCAGCTGGGGGCGACGTGGGGTTGTATGAATCGACAAAATCAACGGCAAAATGAACAGCCCTGCGTTTTGTCGCTTCATCCAACTCGTTGAGGTCAGCCATACTCGCCTGTAAAATATCATTCGGAATAGAGATCGATTGCACGAGTGACCGCAGCTCTCTCTCCTGTAACTCACGCTTTGCTTGCGGACATTTATCATAGCGTATCTCCACGCGCGGTGGTATAAACGCAAGATGGGGAATGTACCCCTTCACAACGTTTTTACAATGAGCAGCATCACGGCAATGTTCGCAATTTGTCTCCTGTGTTGCATACTCATAAAACGTCATCATATTTCGGTCAATTTGTTTTTGCGTGAGACGATGTTCTTCAATGAATGCACGAACGTCAGGATGAGCGAGTACCTGCTGATGTAATTCATTTGTCCTCTGTTGAAAATCAGCATTTTGCCGCCCGAGTGATCGTAGCGTTTGTTGTATCGGTTTCATTCGACACACCTCCCTCAATCAGTATCTTTTTGGGAAAATGAAGCAAATTGCTTTAGACGCTCTTCAAGCCGTACTTTGTCCAACTCATCTTCCTCGCTCATCGGCTCTGATGGTGAGTCACTACGCGATTCATTCGCCCACGATGGGAGCTTTTCAGCGCGAATGGCCGTTTTTTTAGCGGCAGAGGGCTGACGCTTCTCCTCCTGCCATTGCTTATATTTTGCATGCTCTTCTTTAGCAAGCGTCATCGCTTCGCGCACTGTAGAAATATGTTTACGGGACCAGTGTCCAGCAATTTTTTCTACGTAGCCTCGATTCAGCTTCATATCACTTTTTAGCATGACATAGTAGAGAAGAACATTGACGACGCCTGGGGTGAGCTTCTGCTGAAACATCACTTCCTCCACCATCCGCAAATCTGCCTCGGAGGGCTTTGCTCCGCCAGACCAATCACATAGGAGCTGATAAGGGGAAGATTGCTCCAATGCTTGAATGAGCCGATCTTCTTCGTTTTTGGGTACTTGCTCGACAAATTCCTGCTGCGGGGCAGGCTGGATGCGATGAATAAAGTGTGGAAGCGTCTCGCCTGTTTCAAATTGATACCATTCTCTTGCCTGTTTACGGAGCAGCTCAATATCAATCTCATCGTATTGCGTTAACGCACTCATCACAACTTTTTTCATTTCTGTCGCGTGAATACCGTAAGCTAGAGCTAGCTTATAGACGGCTGCTTTCACATCAGGTGTCACTGCTTCTTTCGGAATCATCAATTCAGATAAACCGGATAAAAACAACTGAAAGTCAAAAACATCGTCACTAATTTCAGGGCCTGTCGAATGATTCGACTGCTCATAGGTTTTACCTTCAGTCAACGGCGGTGTCTCTACAGACTTTAATTCCGAGAATTGAACACTTTTAAACACGTCATTAAACGGACGAGTAACGGTTTCATACGCTTCCAATGACAGATCAGGAATTTCAAACAATTGTTTCACCTGATTGTAAGCCGTTTTTCCAATACGTTGATACAGAAAAATATTAAGAAGCCCGTCCGAAAAAAACTCAGCGGGCATGAGAGGCGCTTGAAGCTGATAGACGAAGTGTTGTTGAGTGGAAGTTTTTTACGCATCGTCTTCAAAAGCCCAATCCCTTCAAGCGATCGTCTAGCTTCAAACAGTTGTGACATATTCACGTGAAGCATATTCATTAGAAAATGATGCGTATGAATCGCTTGCCTCCCTGGGCATCGTAGATACTCCGAGAGAAGCGTCTGATAGAAACTAATTGCCGAAGCGCCAACGAGCGGTTGATAGAGAAGGTGAAGAGCCGCATGCGCCTCTCCTTGCAGAGTGCCATGGGCCATAATCTGATACGAATCGACTGGGAGCACTTCCTTCCAATGCTCGGTCACGGCCATCACCTATCCTTACTTATGTTCTTTCGGATCGTCGACGGTTTGCTCCTGTTTAATTAAATCCTTTAGCTCATCAAGAAATGTATTTACATCTTTAAACTGTCGATACACGGACGCAAAGCGAACGTATGCGACTTCATCAACTTTGGCAAGGTGATCCATAACCAGTTCACCAATCTCCTCGGAAGTGACCTCAGAAACGCCTGGGCTTCGTAGCTCCTTTTCAATTTCACGAGACACGTTCTCAAGCACCTGCATTGAAACAGGTCGTTTTTCAACGGCTTTTACTAAACCCCTAACCATCTTTTCACGGCTAAACTCTTCACGGGTGCCTTCTTTTTTTATGACGAGCAAAGGCATCGCTTCTACCTTTTCAAAGGTCGTGAAGCGATAATTACATTCTTCACATTCTCGCCGACGACGAATCGAATGTCCTTCGTCAGCTTGTCTGGAATCCAGAACTCTAGAACTGTTCTTTCCACAGTTCGGACACTTCATAACACTCCCTCCCAAAAGTGGTCACGTTAGTTTTATGTATCATTACTTTAAAGCAATCTGCCACATTTGAAAAGGGTATGTCGTTACCAAATTAACCGTTACTTAATCCTGTTCCTATGAATGTGAGCGTTTTGTCTAGTTGATCGTATAGGCGAGTGATCTTTTTGTGGGATGAGCCAAAATCAAACGGCAACACTGTTGAAGATGTCACAGAGAAATCGACAGCCGTCTTATATGGACGAACCTCAATGATTGTGACAACAACGAATGCTTTTTTACCTCCCCGAATGGTCGCCCCAATTTCTCCCCGTTCCTTTTGAATAGAAGTAACTTCATACTGCTTCTCTTTTTTAAACATTGCAGCGACAGCATCGACCGTTTGCGATTTATTCGCCTTATAATACCTTGTTTGCAACTTTTCATCCCAGTGCTTCTCTCTAGACTCTGAGTGAGAGTTAAAATATTTATCGAAAAATTGTCTAAAATTCATCTTTACCCCTCCGTCCATTCATTCAATCCTACGATCACTGTTCTGCCCGCTCTCTTTATCAAAGTTTAACATGATATGTTTATTTACAAACAAAAAAAGAGGCGATGATTCACCTCTTCTAGTGTACCTTATTCATATAGTTTATGACAACGCTTTTGCATTGCTTTCCTTCACTTGAATAGGTCCTGTGCCCCTAGGAATTTCAATGGTTTCATTGGTTGATGCTTCCAGTTCTTGAGCAATATAATGAGCAGCTACATTAGGATCAATTTGATCACCGCACGTATATACATCGATGCTCGCATAACCGTGCTCAGGAAAGCTGTGAATGGTTAGGTGTGATTCCGAAATAATAACGACCCCGCTGACACCCTGTGGTGCGAACTTATGAAAGGCAACTTCCCTTACCTCAGCACCAGCTTGCAACGCCGCTTCAACAAAAGTTTCTTCAATGTATTTCATATCATTCAATTTATCTACATGACAACCCCAAAGCTCTGCGATGACGTGACGACCAAATGTTTCCATAGTCACTTCCCCCTTATTCATAAAACTTTCATTGCCCTTGAATGTTCTTTTGCACTACCATGGGGGAAAGTTAGTCCAAAGAGGTCCTAACCCTTTTAGCAGCTTCATCCAATTGCTTTGATGTTTGAGATGATGTAATCCTAAATATTATTTTACTCACTGCTCCGTATTTTACAACAGTTACAGCAATAAAAAACAGCAAGACAAAGCAATTTTTTCATCGCTACCTAAAGCAGCAAGAAACCGAAAAGGCTATACGTTGATACTTCGGCAGTCTATGCTAAACATTTCGAATGGTTTAGCCACATTCTTTCTGTATCACCGTAATTTGTTGTCTATGACTGTGAAGCTTCTTGTCTTCATAAGTGCCAGCCTGTTCTATTTTATGCGCTATAACACGATCTTGGCAAGCTTTTTTTGCTTATATAAAAACCACTTTTTTACATATGACTTATTCATTTAGAAAAACGCTTTTATAGATAACGATTGCTAAAGGATATGCGAAAATCGCTCAATTCACGATGGTTTATGGAGGTGGTGACCTAAGCTTTATTAGATGAGAAAAAAATGAATGAGGAAGGCATTATTGCGCGAGGTATGTAATGAATGATATTTATGAGAAAAACACGTGAAGATGATCTATGAAGGGATTTAAGTATTCGAAGCGTTGTTATATCGATAAAAATGCGTTTAGAATGATTGTTGAAGCAGAGCATAACTGATTCACCTAATAAACCCTCTAAATTCACTATAGTAGTAAAGCGATTATTGTGGAGAGTAGGGCAACTCAAACTGTGCTCTGTTGCCCTTTTACTTATGATGCTTACCTACAGTGTGCCCCTATGTTCACAAAAATGCATTCGTTAATCCTTGTTCGTTGACCCATGCTTGTAGCTGACGATACGTTTCGTCAAGCGAACCAGAATTATCAATACAAGCATCAGCTAATCGTCGTTTTTCACTCAGTGGCATTTGTGCGTTGATTCGTTGCTGCGCCTCTTCTTTTGTTAAATCGTTTCGCTTCATCAGCCGTTGCAACTGAACATCCGCAGAAACGTCAATCAGTAAGGTCGTATCGACTTCTTTTTGGCGTTCATTTTCAAACAATAACGGAATATCTAAAATGATGGCGGGCACATTTTTCGCCAATAGGGCTTCTTTTTGCTCACGCATTCGCTTCCTTACTGTCGGATGAATGATCTCGTTTAAAGTAGAACGCTGCTCCCGATCGGAAAAGACCATCTGTCCGAGCTTCTTACGATTGATATGTCCATCTTCGGTGAGAATACGCTTTCCAAATTGTTGCACAATGGCGTTATACGCCACTTCACCTGGCTGAACGACTTCGCGCGATATGATGTCTGCATCAATAACAGGCCAGCCTTTTTCGATAAACCATTGTGCCACCGTCGTTTTTCCGCTGGCGATACCTCCTGTTAAACCGATCACTATGCTCACCGCTGAACCACCTCCTGTCAATTATATTTTCCACAAGCCCATCATAATTAAAACGAGTCCTGGTAAAAAGCGCCACCGCTCGATCCATCGTACGCCGCGAACCGATCGCCCTAACCAAACGCCTAACTGCAAACAAATAATGCTCGTTAAAGCAATACCAGCACTTATTGGTAATGGCGGAACAAGAAGCAGCGCGGCACCGACACCCGCAGCAAAAGCATCCAATGACAGCGCCACGCCTAAAAAAACAGCCTCTATTCCTACAATCGAACCTGAGTGGTCAATATCCGCAGTAGAAGGCTTTTTCATTACGCCGATCCATGCATTTTCCCCATCCTCTTCCTTTAACTGCGGAACTTCTTCTTGCTCTCCTCCTTGCCGATACAACTGGAAAACGATCCAGCCTCCTAAAACAATAAAGATCCAGCCACCAATCGTCTCGGCAAGACTTTCTGAAAGCGCAAGCGCAATAAGTGATCCAAACTGCATCGCGATTAAAAAAATAAGAGCGGAACAAGTAGCAATCAGCAGGGCACTCGACCACGGGATATAAATACGACGTAAACCGTACGATAACCCTACGGCAAGGCCGTCTAAACTTACTGCAAATGCAAGCAGGGCAATCATTAACAAAGATGACACCAATATCAGCTCCCCCATCGTTCAGTCAGATGATTTATCTTATGGGAGAATGGTGTCCGATGTTAGTGCTTCTGAGGCTGACATTCAATACAGTAATGGGTCCCTCGACCGGCAACGACCGTTTTTTCGATTGGTGTGCCGCACATTTGACAAGCTTCACTCACGCGACCATAGACGAGGAGATGATTTTGAAAAAGACCTTCATCGCCGTGAGCATTATGATACGAACGGATCGTCGTCCCACCCTTTTCAATCGCTTGATGCAAAACTTGTTTCATTTCAACAGTAATGCGTTCAATTTCGTCCCGCGTCAATTGGTCGGCTGGGGTTGACGGATGCAGAAGAGCACGATGGAGCGTCTCATCAACATAAATATTACCTAGCCCTGCGACGATCGTTTGGTCGAGGAGGACAGCTTTAATTACCCGCTTCGTCCGTCCAACCGCATGAGCAAATTTTTCAATGTCAAAAGCAGGGTCAATTGGCTCTTGACCAATTTGATTTAATGGTTTTTCTAAATGTTCTTCGCCTTTTTCATACAAATGCATCGTGCCGAACTTGCGAACGTCATTGTAGCGTAATTCGGTCCCATCATTAAAAACAAAAACGACATGTGTATGCTTGTCCCTGCCTTCTGCTGAAGAAGCAAGCTCGTATTTTCCTTCCATACGTAAATGTGACACGAGAGCAAGCTGCTCGGTATACAATATTAAACACTTTCCGACTCGCGAAACCGATTGAAACGAAGCCCCTGAAAGCATTGGTGTCCAAAGGGCTTGATCATCCGGTCTTTTTAGAATTTTAGGCCAAAATACGTCCACCCGCTCAATTACTTTGCCACAAATGAGGCGCTCAAGCGCACGGCGTACACTCTCTACTTCTGGTAACTCTGGCAATGCCTCTATCTCCTCTCCACGACCATTCACCTATTTCGCATCATACCACGTGCTGCCATATGACATTTCTACTTTTAATGGGACGTCTAATGTCATCGCTTGTTCCATAACGGACGGCACTTTTTTCTCTAGCCACTCCAGCTCTCCTTTAGGTGCTTCAATGATAAGCTCATCGTGTACTTGCAGAAGGACGCGCGCCTGCACATTTTCCTGCTTTAGTTCCTTATCGAGACGCACCATCGCTTGCTTTATGATATCAGCTGCTGTCCCTTGGATCGGGGTGTTCATCGCGGTACGTTCCGCAAAACTGCGCTGATTAAACTGGCGGCTATTAATATCCGGTAAGTAACGCCTACGATTCAATAACGTCGTTACATATCCGTCTTTGCGTGCTCGCTCGACGCTTTGATCCATATATTGTTTCACGCCTGGATAGGACTCTAAATATTTTTCAATAAATTGATTGGCCTCTTTTCGAGTAATCCCTAAACTTTGTGAAAGTCCGTAATCACTAATCCCGTACACTATACCGAAATTGACAGCCTTCGCATGTCGTCTCATGTTCGCCGTCACTTCATCAGCCGTCACATGAAACACTTCCATGGCCGTTTTCGTATGAATATCTTCATCGTCCTGAAAAGCTTGAATCAGCTTTTCATCTTCTGAAATATGAGCTAAAACGCGCAGCTCGATTTGTGAATAATCCGCTGCCAGCAGCACCCAATCTTCCTTGGATGGAATAAATGCTTTTCGTATCTTGCGACCTTCCTCTAACCGGATCGGAATGTTTTGTAGGTTCGGTTCAGTGGAACTCAATCGCCCCGTCTGCGTGAGTGCCTGATTAAAGCGAGTATGAATTTTACCTGTTTCTTCAGAGACAACTTTCAGTAAGCCTTCAATATATGTCGAATACAACTTTCCAAGCTGACGATACATTAAAATCTCTTCAATAATGGGATGGCGGTCCTCTAACTTTTCAAGTACATCAGCTGAGGTTGAATATCCTGTTTTTGTTTTTTTAATTACCGGCAGCTCTAGTTTCTCAAATAATATTTCGCCGAGCTGTTTCGGAGAGTTGACATTAAACGACGTTCCTGCATGCTCATGAATCCGCGCTTCTGTCTCTGTCAATTTCGCCGCAAGCTCTCCCCCCATGTTCTCAAGCGTCGACACATCGACTGAAATGCCATTAAACTCCATTTCACCTAAGATAAAGGCAAGTGGTAGCTCAAGCTCTTCAAACAGAAGCTCCATCTCCCGTTTTGCTAATTCATTCCAAAGTGTTTCTTTAAGCTGAAAAAGTGCCTGCGCTTGCTCTCCCACATATGTAGCGAGGGTTTGTTCATCTGGCACAGCAAACTTGGCTCCTTTTCCGTAAATGGCTTCCTGTGAACGGACGCTTTCTCCTCCAAACCGTGCCGCAATATCATGTAAATCGACATTCGTATCTCCGGGATTAATTAAATACGAGGCAATGTATGCGTCAAATCGTACGCCACGTAAGTCTAAGCCTCTCCATTTTAAAGCGACGAGCGCTTTTTTTACGTTGTACACCCATTTTTCATCTTCAGAAGCTAGCCATTCTTGCAGTTCTATTGATGTATCAAGCATGTCCACTGGAATGGAATAAACACCATTTTGATTTGCAATACCAATTGCTTGAATTGGGGCCGTATGATAGTTTTCATCAGGAATATCAATCACGATAGCTGCGGGCGAGCTAAGCGCTTCTGAGGGAATGGTCGTTTGAATTTGATGAACTTCTATCTTCGTTTCTTCTTGCGGTTCACCATCACCATGATCCGTATCAGGCAAACGTGACAGCAAAGAGGAAAAACCGAGTTCCCGGAAATGCGTACGCACTTTATCGGCATCAAACGTGATATAGCTCATTTGCTCGAGCTCTTTAGCCACTGGCACATGACGATCAATTTTTACAAGTTCGCGACTCATCTCTGCTTCTTTACGATAATTGGTTAAGTTTTCTTTAAGCTTTTTCCCGGTCACATCGTCTAAATGTGTATATACTTCTTGCACAGTGCCGAACTGTTTTAACAGCTTTAACGCCGTTTTTTCACCGACACCCGGCACACCCGGGATATTGTCTGAGGAATCGCCCATCAGTCCTTTTAAATCAACAATTTGCTGTGGCTGTAACTCATATCGTTGAAACAGCGCTTCAGGATCATACACATCCATGTCTGTAATACCTTTTCGTGATAACCGCACAGTTGTATCTTGCGTTACGAGTTGAAGTAAATCTTTATCGCCGGAAATGATGTCGACTTTAAAGCCTTTTTCTTCAGCTAGCCTGGCATATGTCCCAATTAAGTCATCCGCTTCAAAGCGTTCCAATTCATCTGTTTGAATGCCGAACGCTTCAAGGAGCTCTCGAATCATTGGTAATTGTTCAGACAACTCAGAAGGCGTTTTCTGCCTCGTACCTTTATATTCTTTATACGTATCATGTCGAAAGGTTTGTTTTCCTTTGTCAAAAGCGACGAGTATATGTGTCGGCTTTACTTCCTCAAGAACCTTCAAAAGCATCGTCGTAAAACCATACACAGCGTTTGTATAAGCGCCCTTTTCGTTACTTAATAGGGGCAGTGCAAAAAAGCACGATAGGCCATTGCATTTCCATCAATTAAAACGAGTCGTTTTTCCATATCGTGAACCTCCTCGGGACATTGATCCCGTCAGTAATTCCTCACCATTGTTCTATTGTTTATTCTACCACGTTGAAATATGAAAAGAAAAACGTACTCCCTATGAAGTCCCACTTGAACAAAAAAAAGCGAAAAGCCATATCTCAGACTTTTCGCGCATGTTTGGATTGCTCCTATATGAAGGGGTTTCATTGATAGAATATCAATACTCTATAAACCTTCTATAAAGCCAGTGTAAAGGTCATGTAAATTTTCGCGGCAGCCAAACCGTAAAGGTCGTACCTTTATCCGGCTCGCTTTCAACTTGAATTTGTCCATGATGCGCTTCGACTAAGTGTTTCACGATGGCAAGGCCAAGACCTGTTCCTCCAGAATTACGACTCCGATCTTTATCGACACGATAAAATCGTTCAAAGATCCGTGGCACTTCCTTCGCATGGATGCCAATTCCAGTGTCTACAACGACAATTTGCGCACCATTGTCTTTTCTTTGTAGTGCAACTTTAACTTGACCACCATCTGGCGTATAGGCAATCGCATTATTGATTAAATTATAAATCACCTGTTTCATTCTTAAGCTATCAGCTTGGATAAAAACCGAGGATTCCGTAGACCATTCATCGATGAGTTCAATATCTTTCTTTCCAGCCTTATTAGAAAGTGATTCGATCGTGTCTTTCACAATGTACACAAGGTCAACATCTGATAGATGAAGCGGAAAACCATCCTGCTCAATGCGGGATAAGTCAAGAAGATCGTGAACGAGTGATTGGAGCCGCTCACTCTCTTTAAGAATGATGGATAAAAAGTGCTCCCTAAGCTGCTCATCTTGTCCTGCACCGTCTAATAACGTTTCTGTAAAGCCGCGTATGGACGTGATCGGTGTTTTTAATTCATGAGACACGTTGGCGACAAAATCTTTCCGTGTATTCTCTAGCTTTTTTAGATCGGTGATGTCATGAAAGACGAGAACGATCCCTTTCCACTCCTCGGTTTCACCGATAATGGGTGTTCCGTATACTTCGAAATGCCGTCGTTCAATGGCCATAGAAAGACGCATTTGCTGGCGAACACTTTTCTCAGTCATAAAAATGTCTTCAATTAACTGAATGACCTTCTTATGCTCTAATACTTCATAATATAAACGCGAAAGCATACGAGTCTCATCTGCTTGGAATGTGTCTTTATACGCTCGGTTCATCAGATTGACATAGCCTTTTCGATCGATGAGCAAAAGACTACTGCCCATACTTTCTATCAATGTGCGCAGCCGGTCCTTTTGCATTTCTTGGGAATCGACCATTTGTTTAAGATTACGCGCCAGTGTATTGATCGATTGGCTAAGGACACTTCCTGGTTCATCTTGATATTGCTCATATGTTCTGGCATTGTAATTGCCACGAGCCAGTTCCTTTGCCACACTCGCAGCCGCTTCAACAGGCTTTGCATAATGACGTGTGACTCGACTAGCGACCATTCCAATAACAATTAAGGTCGCCCCTAAGGAAAGCCCCAGCAGCCACCATAGCTGCTCTGCACGCTGTCTTACTTCATCTACAGGAGTACCGACAAATAAATAGCGATCTCCACGTATAGGATCTAATGTGTATAAAAAATTTCCGTATTCTCCCTGGTTGGTTTCTGCTAAGAATTCACTTGGCAATACAGGAAGGTTATCATCCGAATGGCTTTCAGGATGTATGACGCGCTCACTAACGCCTTCGTCATTATAAATCGCTACGATCGATTGAATATCGACATCAATCGATTCTTCTAGAGTTTGCTGCTCTAATAAGGCGGAGATCAACTGGCCCTCTGAAGCAAGCTTTTCTTTCGTTAAATCGACATCATGCATGTATACTTGATGACCAATCAAAAAAGCCGTGCCTAAGAAAGAAACACTTAGCAGTAGGACAAGAGTCAAAGGAAGTCTTGCTCGGATCCACTTCATCCGTGCTTTGGCTCCTCCATTTTATAACCAAGTCCACGGATCGTTTTAATGTATACTGGCTTTTTCGTATCTTCCTCGATCTTTTCTCGTAAGTGACTGATATGCACGTCTACGATACGAGTATCCCCAACAAAATCATAATTCCACACAGCGCTAAGCAATTGATCTCTCGTAAGAACTCTCCCGCGATGCTTTGCTAAATATGCGAGCAACTCAAATTCTTTCGGCGTTAATTCTAAAACTTCTTTTTTGTAATAAGCCTCGTATTGATCGGGATACACTTCAAGATCGCCTAAAACAACAAACGGGTGGTCTGTTGATTCTTCTGACGTAGGAATTTGCGTACGACGAAGAATCGCTTTGACCCGCGCAACAACTTCTCGAGGACTAAAGGGCTTCGTCATATAATCATCTGCACCTAATTCTAAGCCAAGCACTTTATCAAACTCATCATCTTTGGCAGTCAGCATTAAAATCGGCAGTTGATTTTTTTGCTGTCGAAGCTGCTTGCATACTTCCACGCCGTCAATTTTAGGCAACATTAAATCTAAAACCACGAGGGTGATCTCTTCTTCTAATATTTTTTGAAGCGCCTCTTCACCATCGTTGGCTGTAATCACATCATAACCAGCCTGCTGTAAATTGTACTGCAATAAAGTGACGATTGATGGTTCATCGTCAACAACTAGAATCGTTTTTTCACTCACAATTGGGTCCTCCTGCTTTGAATTCCCCTTACATCATAGGTTCTCTCTATATTATATTCATCATACTACCAAATCGACCAAGACAAAAGACTTTCAAAATGCTTCTTTTATGTTATTCGTATTGTTATGTATTTTTAAGAACAAAAAACGAGCCCTGCATCGCAAGACTCGCTCAAATAGAGAAAACTTCACGCTATGCCAGAACGGCCATCACTTTTTTCACAGACTCGGCTGATTTGTCAAGTGCGGTTTTCTCTTCCTCTGTTAAATCAAGCTCAATGATTCTCTCCAGACCTGCACCGCCAAGAACGGTTGGCACACCTAGATAAATGCCTTCATACCCGTATTCTCCCTCTAACAAAGCGATCGAAGGAAGCACACGCTTTTGATCTTTTAAAATCGCTTCAACCATTTCTGTTAAAGAAGCAGCTGGTGCATAATAGGCACTTCCGTTTCCAAGAAGACTAACGATTTCACCGCCACCTTTTCTTGTCCGTTCAACTATGGCGTCCAACCTTTCTTGAGACACGAGCTGATCGACAGGTACACCGCCAACAGAGGAATAACGGATCAAAGGAACCATGTCGTCACCGTGCCCACCTAAAACGAAACCAGTGACATCCTTCACAGATAAGTTCACTTCTTCAGCGATGAATGTTCGGAAACGAGCTGTATCAAGAATGCCTGATTGTCCGATAACGCGTTCTTTCGGGAGGCCAGAAGCCTTGTAGACCGCATAGGTCATCGCATCTACTGGATTCGTTAGCACGATAATCGTCGTATTCGGAGAGTGTTTTACAATTTCTTTTGTGACGGATGTCATGATCTTCGCATTTGTGCTGACGAGATCATCACGACTCATGCCAGGTTTTCTTGCAATACCGGCTGTGATGACAACGATGTCCGACCCTGCTGTATCCTCGTAATCAGAAGTTCCTTTCACATGGGCATCAAAACCTTGAACTGGACTTGCTTCAAGCATGTCCAACGCTTTGCCTTGTGTTGGCTTTTCTTGGTCAGGAATATCTACGAGGACGACATCTGCCAGCTCTTTTTGCGCAACCATGAGTGCGGTTGTTGCGCCTGTAAATCCTGCTCCGATGACAGATACTTTTCTTCTTTGGATGGTCACTAGTTGATCCTCCTTCTGTTTTTATCCTGTTGACAAACGCTTTCACCCGTCGTTGCTCGGATCACTCGTCCACTCATGAACTTGATGTTCTATTCGTGTCCTCACTCACCTTCGCGCCTAGTCTGACAAGCGTTTTCAACCCAGGATGATGTTCTGTTGACAAACGCTTTCATCCGTCGTTGCTCGGCTCACTCGTCCACTCATGAACTTGATGTTCTATTCGTGTCCTCACTCACCTTCGCGCCTAGTCTGACAAGCGTTTTCAAGTCAGGATGATCGTTCTGTTGACAAACGCTCTCATCCCTCGTTGCTCTTCGAGTGTTTTTGACTCAGTGCCAAAGCGAGTTCAAGTCAGGATGAAGCATTGGCTCGATTCGATTATCCCTCTTAAACTGAGTGTAGACAAAGTCTTTATTATGACTTTGTCTACACTCTGAGAGTGACGCCTTTCTCAAAGCGCTAGCTCACTATTTTTTACGCACCCATATTTTTGATGAGTGCATCACCGAACTCAGAGCATTTTACTTCTGTAGCCCCGTCCATTAAACGAGCAAAGTCGTAAGTAACCACTTTCTCTGCGATTGTTTTTTCCATTGCTTTAATGATAAGGTCTGCAGCTTCATTCCACTTCAAGTGTTCAAGCATTAAGACACCAGAAAGAATGACAGAAGATGGGTTGACTTTGTCAAGCCCTGCATATTTTGGTGCTGTTCCATGTGTTGCTTCAAAAATAGCATGTCCAGATTCATAGTTAATATTTGCTCCTGGAGCAATTCCAATTCCACCTACCTGTGCAGCTAAAGCGTCGGAAATGTAGTCACCATTTAGGTTCATCGTTGCAACAACATCGAACTCTTTTGGACGAGTCAAGATTTGCTGAAGGAAAATGTCAGCAATTGCATCTTTAATGATGAGCTTACCTTCTGCTTCTGCTTTGGATTGAGCTTCATCTGCAGCAGCACGGCCTTTTTCTTCAACAATTTTGTCGTACTCAACCCATGTGAAGACTTTATCGCCGTACTCTTCCTCAGCCACTTCATAGCCCCAGTTTTTAAAGGAGCCTTCTGTAAACTTCATAATGTTTCCTTTATGAACGAGGGTTACAGACTTACGGTTTTCCTTAAGTGCGTATTCAATGGCTGCACGTACGAGACGCTTCGTACCTTCAGCAGAAATAGGCTTAATACCGATACCAGATGTTTCTGGGAAGCGAATTTTGTTTACGCCCATGTCATCTTTAAGGAAAGCGATGACTTTTTTCACTTCATCTGAGCCTTCCTGATATTCGATCCCTGCGTAAATGTCCTCAGTATTTTCACGGAAGATCACCATATCTGTATCTTCAGGACGTTTAAGCGGAGAAGGAACTCCTTCAAAATAACGAACTGGACGAAGGCATGTAAACAGATCGAGCTCTTGACGAAGCGCAACATTCAGTGAACGAATTCCACCACCGATTGGTGTAGTTAAAGGCCCTTTAATCGCGATTTTATAGTCACGGATAACATCAAGTGTTTCACTTGGGAGCCACTCACCAGTTTGGTTGTATGCTTTTTCCCCAGCTAATACTTCTTTCCAAGCGATGCTCTTCTCGCCGTTATATGCTTTTTCAACAGCAGCTTCGATAACTTTGGAAGCAGAAGCCCAAATGTCTGGACCAGTGCCATCGCCTTCAATATAAGGAATTACAGGTGTGTTAGGTACGTTGAGTACACCATTATTTTCTGTAATACGTTCTCCCTGAGTCATGTGTACATTCCTCCTGAATGATTATTATTTTATTGAATTATCCACGGTCTGCCATTGGAACAAATGTCTCTTTTACTTTGCCTACATACTCCGCACGAGGACGAATCAAGCGATTATTCTCGTATTGTTCAAGAATGTGCGCAATCCATCCTGACACACGGCTGACAGCAAAAATGGGTGTAAACAAATCGTGGTCAATCCCAAGGCTGTGATAAACAGATGCTGAATAAAAGTCAACATTTGGCGGTAGATTTTTCTGACCAGTAACAATGTCTTCAATGGTCACAGACATATCATACCATTTTGTCTCACCTGTTACTTTTGTCAACTCACTAGACATTTTCTTTAAGTGCTTCGCTCTTGGATCACCTGTACGATACACACGATGCCCAAAGCCCATAATCTTTTCTTTATTGTCGAGAGCTTTTTGTATGTACGGCTCTGCATTGTCGACAGTGCCAATCTCCGACAGCATTCTCATAACGCGTTCATTGGCCCCACCGTGCAAAGGTCCTTTCAATGCACCAATCGCAGATGTAATACCTGAGTACATGTCTGAGAGCGTCGCAACACACACTCTAGCCGTAAACGTCGATGCGTTCAATTCATGATCCGCATGCAGAACTAAAGCTTTATTAAAGGCTTCAACGCTAATCTCATCAGGCTCCTTACCTGTCAGCATGTACAAGAAATTTGCAGCAATGCTGAGCTCCATTTTAGGTGCGACAGGTTCTCCGCCATTACGAATTCGGGAAAACGCTGTCACGAGCGTAGGCAATTGAGCTTGAAGTCGAATGGCTTTGCGGCGGTTTGCTTCAACAGAGTCATCATCAGCTTCTTTGTCAAGAACACCTAGCATTGAAACCGCTGTTCTAAGCGCTGCCATTGGATGGACATGTTGAAGGTCATATGATTTTAAATGGTCTATGACTTCCTCTGGCAACGTAGCATGCTCTGAAAGCTGTTGCGTAAACGTGTGATACTCTTCCTCTGTCGGTAATTTGCCAAACCATAGCAAATAGACAACTTCCTCGAAAGAAGCGTTTTCGGCTAAGTCATCAATGTTATACCCTCTGTATGTAAGGACATCATCAATGATTGAACTGATGGACGATTGTGTCGCCACAACGCCTTCAAGTCCGCGACTGACTGTCATGGAATTCTCTCCTTTGCAAAAAAATAATCCCTCTTAAGACCTTCGTCATGTTAAAGCTATGCAATGCATATACGTCTATTATAACGAATCATTGGTCGTTTGTGAATCGATTGGTTCCGGTGAGCGATCAGCCACCTAATTTTTGCACAAATGAAATAATGATCGCAGCTATACCTGCACCGATCAAAGGGCCGACGGCGACTCCGTTGAAAAGAACGACCGCAAGTATAGTGCCGATGACGAGCGCCGCAGTTAGATGAGGGTCATTGCTTAATAAAGAAAGGCCGCTTTTTGCGACAAGAGCAACAAACACCCCTGCACCAACAGCGATCCAGGCATTCGAGGACTTTGCGGCTTCACCAAGCTGTTTAAAGCCAATCTCTCCTGTCGCAATGGGGACAAGCACTGCAACCGTAATCACTGTTACACCGATCATTAGCCCTTTATCGTGAAGAAATGCCATTGGCTTTTCCTCGGCTCCGCTCGCTTTTAATGCGGCTAAAACGAGGACAGCAATATACAGCGTTTTATTTTTTACGATGAGCCCAATCACAAACAATAAAGATAAAAAGATATAGGGGCCTATCGCTGCCATCATGTGTTCACCTCTAATCAATCTTACGTCTTAGTCATGTAATTACGCCAATGCAATGTACGCATCACGTGTTAGAAAGGGAGAACTCTGTGAATCGAAAAGATACACGTCACTTCTTTATATTCGCACGCGCAATTTTACTTTTTACGACCATAGGGATCATCCTTATTGCAATTTATGGGACACTCCGCTATGCCTACCCTTTTCTGATCGCATTTTTACTTGCCTGGATCATGAACCCAGCTATCGAATGGCTCAAAAAACGATTGGGCTTTCATCGCTTGACCGCTGTTTTTTTTATCATGGTTGGCTTTCTCGGTGTGTTAGGATTCCTCCTTTTTGTTACCGTTTCCGAGATGATCTCTGGGACAAGCTATTTAATCTCGGTACTACCGCCACACATCGACCGGTTGATTGCCAATGTGAATGACATTATTTTAAACGTATATACGCTCATTGAAGCGCAACTTCATTCATTGAACAACGATCAACAAGATTGGATTGAAAATCAGCTTGTGCAACTTCTTGACAACATAGGTGAGGCGGTCAAAACCGTCGTGCAAGGTACGCTCGTCCTTATCCCTGGACTGCTTTCCTTCGTGCCGAATACAGCAGTCGTCCTTATTTGTATTTTACTAGGAACCTTTTTTATCTCGAAAGATTGGCCACGAGTCACAGGCTGGATAAAGCGCATGTGCCCTCCGCTATGGCAACGGAGCTGGTCGTCCATTCTGCAAACCTTTAAACATTCATTTAATGGCTTTATTAAAGCACAGTTCATTCTTGTCAGCATTTCTACCGTAATTGTCTGGCTTGGTTTAACGTTTTTGAACATCGATTATGCGTTAACGATCGCTTTGCTCATAGGCATGGTAGACCTTTTGCCTTATGCTGGGACAGGGCTCGTTTTTTTACCGTGGATGATTTATTTGTTCTTTCAAGCCAGATACGAAGCAGTGATAGGTTTAGCTATTTTGTATGGCATTATTATCATTTCAAGACAATTACTTGAGCCGAAAATTCTCTCAAGTCAAATTGGCATTCATCCACTGTCGACATTGATTTCAATGTTTGTTTTATTTCAGTGGATCGGAGTTGCAGGCTTATTTCTAGGGCCTTTTGTAATAGTTGCTTTTCGCGCTTTACACGAAGCGGGCTTATTTAAAGAGGCATGGAACTATATTACACGCTCGGATTAAAACCGTCTAAAGAAAATAAAGTTGCGCTGCAATGCTATGTAAGAAATTAGTTTTTTAATGAGCTGTTTCGGTCCTCGTCGTAAAGGAGGTAAAAGCAAGACAAATCCGACTGTATCTGTGATAAAGCCCGGTGTCAGTAAAAAAATCCCTCCAACGACAATACACGCACCGTCCAACAATTCTTCAGTTGGGGGAATCCCTTGATTCGTCTTCATCCGAATGGCTTCCAATACTTTACTTCCTTCTTTCTTTAAAAGCCATGCTCCGATGACGCCCGTCAATAGTATACCGATGACAGTCGGCCAAAAACCGATCACTCGCCCAAGTAAAATAAACAATATCGTTTCAAGAAGTGGCACAATAATGAATAATAGTAGCCCTTTTTTCAAGCGCATTCACTCCTTCTTTAAAATAAACGACCTATTTATGAGAAAAAAAGAGGGCTCTTTTAGTAGCCCTCACAAGCTTGTTGCCAGCCGCTTACGTTCTCCATTAGCTCACTCGTCTTCACAAAGCGCTGCATTTTGTTGAAACTTTTCAGAACGAGTATTTAGGCGAAAAATGAAAAAACCCCTTCTCATGCACAAGTGGAGACAAAATTTACTAGGATTTGTCTCCACTTTTAAAGAAGGCTCTACGTATGACTTATCTATTTATAGTACACTTGTATGCCCGCTATAGACGTCTCCATTTTGTGAATCGATCGTAATTTCTTGTCCATTTTTGATGAGGCTAGTGGCATTATCCACACCAACAATGACTGGAATACCTAGATTGAGACCGACAACAGCTCCATGCGTCGTCAGACCACCCTCTTCGGTAATTAACCCTGCACACTTCTCGAGCGCCGGCATCATATCTTTATCTGTCGCCGATGTGACAAGAATGTCACCCTCGTTGACATTTGCATTAGCCTCTTCTGCATTTTTTGCAACGACTGCGCGGCCAAAAGCAGTACGGCGACCAATACCTGTCCCTTTAAGAAGAATATCTCCAACGACGTGAACCTTCATAAGATTTGTATTTCCAGACTCACCAATTGGAACGCCGCCAGTAATAATGATTAAATCTCCGCGCGACACAACCTTAGTCAACAAACTTTTTTGAACTGCATTCTCAAGCATTTCATCGATGGAAGATGTATTTTCACCATTGATGGCCTGCACTCCCCACACGAGCGACATACGACGGTTTGTCGCTTCGTTCATCGTCACGGCGACAATGGGCGCCTTCGGGCGGTACTTAGAAATCATTTTTGCCGTATAACCACTTTCCGTTGGAGCGACAATCGCGGCAACATCTAGGTTAAGCGCCGTATGTGCGACCGACTGTCCAATGGCATTTGTAATTGTCTTATTGCTGCTTTTTGACGACTTGTCTAACAGAGATTTGTAGTCAAGCGCTTGTTCTGCACGCTCGGCAATGTTGGCCATCGTCTGTACAGCGACGACTGGGTAATCACCCGCAGCCGTTTCGCCGGAGAGCATAATGGCGTCAGTGCCGTCAAGAATGGCATTGGCAACGTCACTCGCTTCGGCGCGTGTTGGACGCGGATTACGCTGCATTGAGTCAAGCATTTGTGTGGCTGTAATGACCGGCTTACCCATGCTATTACAAATGCCAATCAACCTTTTCTGAACGTGAGGAACTTCTTCGGCAGGAATTTCAACGCCTAAATCACCCCGAGCCACCATCAAACCATCAGATACTTCAAGGATCTCCTCGATGTTATCGACGCCTTCTTGATTCTCGATTTTAGGAATGATTTGGATCGGTGAGCCACCGTTTTTCTCTAAAAGCTCACGAATTTCTAACACATCAGATGCGCGGCGGATAAATGAAGCGGCAATAAAATCAACGCCTTGCTCCACGCCAAAGAGGATGTCGTTCGCATCCTTTTCTGTCATGCCCGGTAAATTCACCGATACATTGGGAACGTTAACACCCTTTTTGCTTTTTAATTGACCGCTATTTAATACTTTTGTATAAATATTGCGCTCATCAGCGGAAACTACTTCAAGCTCAATTAATCCATCATCAAGAAGAATCTTTGACCCTGGATGCACGTCGTTAACAAGTCCATCATATGTGACTGAAATCTTTTCTTCCGTGCCGGCGACTTCGTCCATTGAAACAATTAAATCTTGTCCCTTTTCCAACTCAACGACTTCCGTCGCCATCGAATGTGTCCGAATTTCTGGCCCTTTTGTATCTAGAAGAATAGCCACTGTTTTGCCTGTTTCTTGACAGGCTTTACGGATATTTTTAATCCGGTTTCCGTGTTCTTCAAAATCACCGTGGGAAAGTTGAGTCGAGCAACATTCATCCCTGAGTTCATTAGCTCGACTAGTGTCTCATAATTCTCACTAACTGGGCCTATTGTACAAACAATTTTCGTTTTGCGCATAATCTTGTGCCTCCTGTTTCCTGATTCACTTGTTAGATGGATAACTCTTTAGAGAGTTTGTACATATCCATATCAATCGTATGTTCTAGTTGTAATGCTTCAGCAATGTCGTGATCGACGAGGCGGTTTTGCTGTATCCCCACCATGCGGCCTTGTTTTCCTGCTAATAATAGATCAACTGCCCTTGCGCCGAGTCGGCTGGCAAGTACACGGTCGGAAGCAGTTGGCCGGCCACCGCGTTGAATGTAGCCAAGAACAGAAACTCTTGTTTCAAATTGTGTTGCTTCTTCAATTTTTTTACCGAACGAAACGCCACTTTCGCAACCTTCCGCCACGACAATAATACTATGCTTCTTCCCGCGCTCATGCCCTTTTTTCAACCTCGCTGCAATTTCATCCATATTATACGGTGCTTCAGGAATGACAATTGTTTCAGCACCATCAGCTAAACCAGACCAAAGCGCTAGATCGCCTGCATCTCGACCCATGACTTCAATGACATATGTACGTTCATGAGAAGTCGCTGTATCACGGATTTTATCGATTGCATCAATCACTGTGTTCAAAGCCGTATCAAAGCCGATTGTAAAGTCAGTACCAGGAATGTCATTATCAATCGTGCCTGGTACACCAATACAAGGATACCCTGATTCTGTCAGCTTTCTTGCCCCATGAAAGGAGCCATCTCCACCAATAACAACGAGTCCTTCAATACCGAATTTGTTAAGCTGATCGATCCCTTTTTGACGCCCTTCTTCTGTTTTAAACTCTTCAGTTCTGGCTGTATAGAGCATTGTTCCACCACGGTGAATAATGTCTCCTACTGAACCGATCTCTAGCTTTTCAATATTTCCTTCAATTAAACCAGCAAAACCATAATAAATCCCATATACTTCAATATCGCTATGAATCGCTTTTCGAACAACGGCGCGAATTGCTGCATTCATCCCCGGGGAATCGCCGCCGCTTGTTAATACGCCTATTCGTTTCACTGCTTTCACCTCTTTCTCAATACTCTTGTTCCTAATTTAAAAGATACCATGAACCTTATAGGCAAACAACGTTCTACATCAAAAATAATTTATTTAACACTAACTGGATCTTGATTTTCTAAAACGCGTCCAATCGAAGTGAATTTTTCGTATCTTTGCTCTCTTAATTCCGATGGACTCATCGTTGATAATTCATTTAATCCTTTGCTTAGCGTTTGCGCGATACGCTTCGACTGCTCATCGACATCCCGATGTGCTCCGCCCTTCACTTCAGAAATGATGTCGTCAAGAATGCCTAACTCCATAGCATCAGGGGCAGTAATCTTCATCGATTCGGCTGCTTTTTGTGCGAGTGTAGAATCTTTCCATAAGATCACTGCTGCACTTTCTGGGGCAATGACAGAATACCAGGCGTTTTCAAGCATATAGACGCGATTACCTACACCTATCGCTAAAGCCCCTCCACTCGCCCCTTCTCCAATAACGACGACGAGAATAGGCACAGTTAAACCAGCCATTTCGTAAAGATTTTTAGCAATGGCTTCGCTTTGTCCCCGTTCTTCAGCCGCCTTACCCGGGTAAGCTCCTTTTGTATCTATTAATGTAATAATAGGGCGTTGAAACTTTTCTGCTTGTTTCATTAAACGCAAGGCTTTTCGGTAGCCTTCTGGATGGGGCATACCAAAATTACGACGTAAGTTTTCTTTCGTATCACGCCCGCGCTGCTCCCCAATGACAGTGACAGGCTGCCCTTGAAAACGGGCAATGCCGCTTACGATGGCCGCATCATCTCCATACAGCCGATCGCCATGAAGCTCCATAAAATCATCAAAAATACGTTCAATATAATCTAAACTTGTCGGACGTTTTTGGTGTCGCGCTAATTGAACACGATGCCAAGGCGTCATATTTCCATAGACGTCATCTTCTACTTTTTTTAACCGCTCTTCTAAGCGCTGAATCTCCTGAGAAAGATCGATGTCTTTTTCACTCGTGAATTTTTTCAGCTCGTCAATTTTTTCACGTAGCTCTTCTACCGGTTTTTCAAAATCAAGGGTTCCGCTCATCATTACACCTCCGTGTTCGGTTGATGAAAGTCTAAGAGTAACGAAAGAGTTTGCTTTAACTCTTTACGATGAATGACCTTATCAAGCTGACCGTGCTCAAGTAGGAATTCAGCCGTTTGAAATTCATCAGGCAACTTCTCACGAATCGTTTGTTCAATGATGCGCCTTCCCGCAAAGCCAATGAGAGCACCTGGCTCGGCTAAGTTAAAGTCACCAAGGGAAGCAAAACTTGCCGACACACCACCCGTTGTTGGATGAGTCATGACAGAAATGAACAACCCGCCAGCGTCGCTAAATTCTTTGAGCGCGGCACTTGTCTTTGCCATTTGCATAAGGCTTAAGATCCCCTCTTGCATACGAGCGCCCCCTGAAGCGGTAAAAATAATAAAAGGAAGCCCCTCATTTTTCGCCCGGACAATCCCTTGGGTAATTTTTTCACCGACAACAACGCCCATACTCGCAATACGAAAACGGGCATCCATCACAGCGACGACTGCAGGAGTGTCATGAATGGTACCTTTCCCTACGACGACCGCTTCGTTTAGACTCGTCTTTTTGCGATCGCCCTCTAACTTTTCCTCATAGCCAGGAAAGTCTAATGGGTTTCCAGATGACCAATCCGCCATCCATTCCTCAAATGTACCGTCGTCAATGACAAGCTGAATGCGCTCCTCCGCACCCATTTGGTGATGATAACCGCACTCACATACTTTTAAATTTTTTTGTAATTCTTTCGTATACATGATTTTCTTACACATAGGGCACTTATTCATAAGCCCCTCTGGCACATCCGCTTTTGCCTGCTCGGATGGAATGGTCGCGTATCGTTTCTTTTTATTAAACATGTTTTTAAGCATCGAAGGCCTCCCCCTTCAAACAATCATTCACACGCTCGGCTTGTACTATGAAGCTTGCAAGCTTGTAATCGAATGTCAAATCAGTACTTATTCTATCCATAAGTCTTCGGAAAAAGACTTTACCATTATATCAAAAGAGACTTCGTCTTACATCATTCCTCTTCTTTTAGGCGATTCAATTGCAAGGCGACATTTTCCGAACCAATTAAATGCCGTAGGTGCGCAAGTAAATCTTCGCTTGCATTTGTATTCAAGTAAGAAGGCAAGCGCAGCCAACGTTTTTCATCAACGTAATAGAGAAAAACAGCTACCTGTCCTTTATGCTTTAATAACAGCTCCTTCAAAAGAGAAAGTGATGAGCGCTCTTCTGTTCCTATTCTTAAATATAACGTAGCGCTAGATTGAGGTTGCATTGTCAGCGGGCGGGCATTTTTAATAATGAGCTGACGTTCCCCCTTGCGCCATTCTAGTTCTCCTTCAACAAACAACGCTTTCCCTTCTTTTAACATCGGCTGCAGCTGACTGTACACATCTGGGAAAATGACCGCTTCAATCTCTGCCGTGGCATCCGAAAGGACGATAAAGGACATCGGCTCGCCTTTTTTGGTTTTGATCGCCCGCATATTTTGAACGATCCCTCCGGTTGATACATAACGGTACACACTATTTTTCACCTCGGATAGCACGGTTGCTTTTTCTGAAGCAAGGGCATCTTCATACGCGTCCATAGGGTGACCAGATATATAGTAGCCAAGCACGTCCAATTCGCCTTCAAGCTGTTCTTGTAAAGACAACGGCTCGGCTGGTTGCATATTTGGTGGAGGAATGATGAGTCCAAGTCCATCATCACCATCCCCAACAAGCTCGGCATACTCCAGGGCTGGATCAATACTGGCGATTGCAGAGGCACGATTCGGATGGAGCTCATCAAAAGCACCCGCATATATCAACGCTTCTAAAGTTGAACGAGTCACCCATTTTTTAGGCATCCTCACAGCGAAGTCAAATAAACTTTGAAATGGCTGTTCAGCCCGCACTTCGAGTATAGCAGCCACAGCCTGACGGCCGACTTGCCTCACTTCAGTCAGTCCGATATATATGGTGTCCTCTTTACACGAATACGCCGCTTCGGCTTTGTTTACAAAGGGCGGCTGCACTGTTAGCTTCTTCCCTTTACACTCTTGCAAATAAGCACGGATTTTCTCCGTTTGTCCAGAAATCGAAGCAAGCAACTCTGTATAAAACGCCGCTGGATGATGAGCCTTTAAATAAGCCAACTGCATCGAAATCATCGTATAAGCTACGGCATGGCTTTTATTAAAACCATACTGAGCAAATTGTTCAATAAAACCAAATACACGTTCAGCCATCTGTTCTGTCAACCCTCTAGATTGACAGCCCTGAATAAATAATACCTTCGCTTCAGCCATTTCGTCTCGGTTTTTTTTACTGATCGCTCGTCTTAACAAATCAGCCTCACCTAGCGAAAAACCAGCAAGCTCGTGGGCAACAGCCATCACTTGCTCTTGATAAATAATCACGCCATGCGTACTTTCTAAGATGCGATCTAGCGCTGGGTGAGGCGCCTCCCATTTTTCCTGCTGCTTTTTGCGCTTGGCATATAATGGGATATATTTCATAGGTCCTGGACGATAAAGAGCACTAACAGCTACAGCATCTAGGAAACACGTCGGCTTGACTTCTTGGAGCGCTTTTTTCATTCCAGCTGATTCAAATTGGAAAATTCCGCTCGTATCACCAGCTGCAAGTAACTGTAGTGCCTGACTGTCCTCTAAAGGAATCATTTCTGAATGCACTCGCCTGCTGTCAGCGACTCTTTTTTTAATTCGCTCCATCAAGCTTAAATTACGAAGCCCGAGAAAGTCCATTTTTAACAGGCCTAGTTGTTCTAAATCATTCATATCGAACTGCGTGACATAAAGACCGTCATTGATTTGTTGTAAAGGGACAGACTCTAGAAGTGGTCTCGCATTCAAGACGATTCCGGCTGCATGAACGGAAGCGTGCCGTGGTAATCCTTCAATACGGCAAGCTACTTTCCAAATTCGCTGATGGCGCTCACTTTCATTCGTCCAGTTTCGTAATGCGTCGTTTGTCATCGCATTCTCTTGCAGACGTCGACTTGAATGAATCCAGCCACTTAACCGCTGAATGTCTCTTGTCGAGAGACCAAAAGCTTTGGCGACATCTCTTATTGCGGCTTTTGCCGCAAATGTGCCAAACGTGCCAATTTGCGCGGTATGCGCTGCGCCAAACCGTCGTTGAATGTAATGGATGACCTCATCTCTGCGATCGTCGGCAATGTCGATGTCAATATCAGGCATCGACAAACGTTCTGGGTTTAAAAAGCGTTCAAACAGCAACCCATAAGCTAATGGATCAACCTCAGTAATTCCTAGCGTATAAGCCACCATAGACCCAGCGGCTGATCCACGCCCTGGACCAACCGGAATACCCCTTTTCTTCGCAAATCGAACGATATCCCAAACAATAAGAAAATAATCAGCAAATCCTGTAGAAAATATGACTTCAAGTTCGTGCTGAAGACGTTGTTCAGCGGCCAGATGGTGCGCTTTATACCTTTTCTTTAACCCCGACCAGCATGCTTTTTCAAGATAAGCACGAGAGTTCGTTTCTACAGGTACAGGATAATTCGGCAACCGCCCTTCTGGAAAATGATATGATCCTGAACAAGCCGCAACGACAATTGCGGTATTTTCTAGCGCTTCAGGCCAATGCGAAAAATCAGCCTGTAACTCTTCGAAAGACGTGAGGTGATATTTTCCCTGCATCATAGGTAATTCATCGATCGGAACGCCTGCTCGAATCGCTTCAACTGTACGTAACGCTTCTTCATCATCTTGGTGAATGCACCTGACATCCCCTAGCGCAACGACATCAACACCGCTTTCCGCCATCATTTGCCGTAAACCATTTTCATAGTAACGAGCACTTCTCGCGTCGATCCCGAGCAGACACCTATCGGCAAACGCCTCAGACCATTGACGAATCACAGGTTGTACGAAGCTTACCTCCCCCATCTCGAGTGCTGCTTTTATTTTTTGAGATTGGACGGGGTAAACAGAGAATAGATCGTCACATTGCTCACAAAGCTGGGCAAATGAGAGCCGATCCTTTGATACATGATGAGCTATGTTCAATAGTTGCCGATACCCTTTGTCAGACTGAGCATACAGTAATATCGTTTCTTGCGGGGCGTCTGCAAAATCTACCTCTACCCTCATGCCAATGATCGGTTGAATACCATTTTTTCACAAAGCTTTACCCACTTGAATGCACCGTAAAGAGCGTTGTGATCCGTCAAGGCTGCTGCTTTCATTCCATAGCTCTTCATCGTATAAACGAGTTCCTCCAAGCCACACACACTGCGTAAAAAACTAAAACCACTTTGGACTTGTAGATGAATCATTGCTGGTCATCCTTTCATGCAAATCAAATGAGGACAGGCACATAACTACCATTGTTATTGAATACAGTGACATAAGGAGAGTAGAAGCTTAGGTGGCGTAGGAGGGAGACTTTTATGAAAGAAGAATTGTTTATTGTCACCTTTTTAAATTGTTATTTCGTTGCACTAGGCGTCATTTTAGGAGGTTCGCTTGTTGGTGGCATCAGCGCTTTTTTAACGGGTGCACCGCCGTACGAAACCATTGCACGCCTTTCACAAAGTCTAAAAATTTGGGGACTCGTTGCCGCCATCGGAGGAACGTTTGATGTCATTTCCACATTTGAACGCGGCATTTTTAATGGTGCACCAATCGATATATTCAAACAAACCTTATTGATCATTTCAGCCATGGCGGGTGCGCAAAGCGGAGCAAAGCTCATTCAATGGCTCACTCAAGGGAGCGCGATGTAATGCATATCCCGCCCTATTATAAAAAGCCGACATGGCAACAATTTTTAGCAGGCGCCGCTTTAGGTGCACTGGCTGGCTGGATCGTTTTTCTGTTTATTTATGGTGAAATACAAGAGCTTCAGTCAAAAAAATTAATCAGCAACGTGCTGAAATTCGCCATTTAAACCAACGCATCGATATTATGGAGGACGATTATAAAACACTCAATGAAAAAAATGAAAAACAATTAAAAATCCAGAAAATTACCATTGATTTTGCAGATGCGTCAAAGAGAGCCTATAAATCTTCAGCACACACGCTTCATACGCTTAGGCAAGCCGCTGAGGAAGAGCTGCAGCCCCTCTTAACAAAAAACATTGAAGAGGTAGCTGCCAATAGAGCGTTTGTCATTAAAGCCATTGAAAATAAAACCCATACGATTGATAAACAACCTTTCCATCTAAAAGTCCAAGAAATGTATCTATATACGACGCTCGAGCTCATTCTGCGCGTAGAAGAAGGACCTGCGCCTTAAAGTTTCGACGATGCCGCTAAACAAGCCTCTTTTATTTTTTCAACGACCTCATCTGCTTTTTCCCATGAGACAATCGATGCACCGGCAGCCAACGGGTGACCACCACCATCGTATTGGCGGGCAATCTGATTAATGACAGGCCCCTTTGATCTTAAACGTATTCGGATAATATTTTCCTCTTCAATAAAAAAGACCCACGCCCGAATACCAGCTACATTCCCTAATGTGCCAACTAGCTGAGACGCTTCCATAGGCGTTACGTTAAATGATTCGAGCATATCGGTCGAAAGACGAACTTGCGCCACGCCTTCAGGAGCAAGTGTGAACGTCTGTAAAATATGTCCTTGCAGTCTAAGGACATTTTCTTTTATTTCATAGAGCGACTCATAAAGAGCAGGACGGGAAAAAGAATATTGGACGAGTTCTGAAGCATATTGAAACGTTTTAGGCGAAGCGCTCGGAAACATAAACCGTCCTGTGTCGCCAACAATCCCTGCAAAAATAAGCTCCGCTGCTTTCACCGGAAGCGTTAACTCACCTTTATGAGCACTATACCACTCATAGACCATCTCACTCGTCGAGCTCGCCGACGTTTCAACCCAATTGACTTGTCCATACGGATCATCATTCGGATGATGATCGATTTTCACGACGACCTCACCCAATGCATACCGCTGATCGTCAACCCTTTCTTTGTTCGCTGTATCACACACAAGTACAAGTGACCCGGCGTAAAAATCGTCGGGAACATCATCCATCCGATAAAGAAACTTCAGCGAATCTACTTCCTGACCGACAACTCGAACTTGTTTTTCCGGAAAATTCGCTTGAATGATTTCAGCAAGACTACATTGCGAGCCATAAGCATCTGGATCTGGGCGAACGTGTCGATGAATAACAATTTTGCTGTAGTCTTTAATATAATCTAAAAGCTTATTCATAGCATGCATTCCTTTCGCCTATGTATTGTTTTTTGTGAAGGGACTGGTACAATATAAAATGAGATCTTATGGTACGGAGGTGCCTCATGTTTATTGCAGCAATGGTTTCATTGGCCATTCACGTATTTTTTAATGTCTCTGCTTCTCGTGCAGAAGAGCCTTATAAAAAAGGAAAGAATCGTGCCATTGCGAGGTTTTTCCTCGGCACATTTATCGGACTAGCGGGTATACATGCTTACATGACACTTGGCACGCAAATGGCACTCTTTGTTTGTATCATCTTCCTCGTATTTGCGGGAGCGAATATCGTCTCAGGGATTCGAATTTTTAAATACGTACGGTCAAGCCTCCAGCCCTCTGCCCAGTCAAAAGGCTGAGGCTTTTTTTATCTTGAATGCTCTAACAACTGCACGAACAAGAGCACTCTCCCGACGAGCGTACCATTAGACATACACTCCACATCCACCTTCGCCGTACGTCGACCCATTTCCATAACATTTGTTTTAAATTCAAGCAGTGCACCTAGCTGAGCTAACTGCACGAACAAAACGTTCATGCTTTCGACGACGAGCTCACTTTTTCTCTGTTCATTTAATGTTCGTGATGCCGTTTCAATCACAAGTGTCGTAAAGACACCATAAGACATAGTTCCGAGCGCATTCGTCATTTGCGGGGTCACTTCACACTCATACACTTTCTTTTGTTGCCTTCCGACAGGAACCGCTTGAAGCTGCGATGTGACCATATTATCTAGCGTTTCCCCGCTCGTTTGCGGATGTCGTTGTAGCATCTGTAACGCTTTCAAGACATCTTGCCGACTAATAATTCCTGACAGCCGTTGCATTTCATCAACGACAGGAACCATCTCAATTCCATTTAAAATCATCATTTGCGCAGCAGAGGCGACAGATGTGTTTTTGGAAATCGTATAGACCTGCTTTGACATCACTCTCTCAATCGGCTCAGCTGGCGCATGCCTTAAAACGTCGCTTGACGTCACCATGCCAGCGACTTTACCATGATGATCCACAACAGGATAGCGACTATGCTCGGTTTCCTTATTTTTGTCAAGCCAATCTTGCACAGTGCTATCAAAATAAAGAAAGTGGGTTTGCTCGAGCGCTGTTTTAATATCTTCAACGAGCACAATGTCTTTTTTAATCATTTGATCATAAATCGCCCGATTGATCATATCTGCTACGGTAAAAGTATCGTAATTGCTGGAAATGATGGGAAGCTTATACTCATCAGCAAGCTTTTTTACACTTTCTTCAGTATTAAAACCTCCAGTAATCAATACCGCAGCGCCTGCCTCCAGAGCTAAACGGTGTGCTTTAATTCGGTTACCTACAATAAGCAGGTTTCCAGCCCCAGTATAGCTCATCATCGCATCAAGCTGCATCGCTCCAATGACAAACTTATTTAACGTTTTATGGAGTCCTTCCTTACCGCCTAAAACTTGTCCATCAACAACATTAACAACCTCTGCGTACGTCAGCTCTTGAAAGCTTTTTCGATCTTTCTTTTCAATCCGGATTGTACCAACGCGCTCAATCGTACTGACGATGCCTTTGTTTTCTGCTTCTTTAATGGCACGATAAGCGGTACCATCGCTCACATCCATCGCTTTGGCTACACCGCGCACAGATATCTTCTGTCCGATGTTCAGAGAATCAATATACCTGATGATCTTTTCGTGTTTTGTCAACATACATTTGTCACCTTTATCGTCAATCGTTGCTTTGTATCCCCCATTATACTGTTCTTTGCGATCGCATTCAATGAGAGGCCGTCTTAAAAACAAAACAGCGAAGCTCCTACCGTGAGAGCATTCGCTGTTTTTCTTTTCCTTTGAGCCGACTCGTTTTCCTCCATTGATCGCGACGACTCTTGTTTTTTCCTGTGCGTATATAGGCGATTAGATTACCGGCGATGGCAATGATCGAGAGGGTCAACCACACCACTGCAAACGCTCTACCCTCCGGCCGGTAAAATTGTTCAACGAGATAAGGATATGTCAGCACCGTTAAAGCAATAACCGTCAATATACAAAATAAATAACGTTCTCTCAAAAATGACGCCTCCATAATAAACTTACTAGTTCACATATATGTTCACAAGCAAAGAAATAGAACGCTCCTGCACAACTGAAAAAGCCGCCTGACACCTCCATGTGTCAGACGGCTTAAGAATATTGATAAAATCTTATCTTTACTTTTTAGCGCCCACTTCGTTACTTCCCAATCAATTACAGCCTGACTTGAAAACGCTTATCAGCCTAAGCACGAAAGCTTAGCGAAGACACGAATTGAACTCCTAGTTCATGAGTGGACGAGCGAGTCGAGTAACGACGAATGAATGCGTTTGTCTACAAGCTGAAGCTTATAAGTTTAGAGAGTCGCCAGCACTCATAACCGTTCCTTCCATGTCTAAACCATTGACAAACGCCTGTGCATCCTGCTCAATCACCGGGAATGTGTTGTAATGAACTGGAACGACATGCTTTGCCTGGAGCCACTTGGCTGCAAGGGTTGCGTCTTCTGGTCCCATCGTAAAGTTATCGCCAATCGGCAGGAATGCCAGGTCAATGTCATGCTGCTCGCCATACATTTTCATATCTGAATACAATGCTGTATCACCGGCATGATAAATGGTTTTGCCTTCAGCCATAACAAGAATTCCACTCGGCATACCTGTGTAGATCATCTGCTGATTTTCTTCATCGGTATAGGCTGAACCATGAAACGCTTGTGTTAATTTGACAGTACCGAAATCAAACGTATGTTTGCCGCCAATGTGCATCGGATGGGTGTTTAACCCTTTAAAGGATAAATAAACTGCAAGTTCATTTGGAGCGACGACAAGTGCATTCGTGCGCCGAGCAATCGCTTCCGTATCACCAACGTGGTCATTATGACCATGGGTTAAAAGAATGACATCTGCTTCCACTTCGGCAGCATTTAAGTCGGTTTGACCATTTCCTGTAATAAACGGATCAATCAGTATCTTTTTCCCATTTGTTTCAATTTGGACGACAGCATGTCCATGAAAAGAGATTTTCATATATCCATCACTCCTCTGTTGATGTTTTTCCCACAATTTCTCTACACTAAGCATTCTTTTTTAATAATATCGCCATGCCTTTTCATAATGATCTAAGAGAATCGGATTGATTAAGCGATTCACCTCGAGCTCCTCTTCTGGCCGACGAGCGTCTTTGCCAAATACCGTTAATGCCTGTAGCATGTCTTCAGTGAGAAAGTCAGTCGCTACACGAAGAGACAACTCATTCACATTCACCTGTTCCCTTGTTGCTAAAATAAATCCCCAATCCCCAAAACTGGGGACATCCACATGCATATTGACCGTATGTAGTCCTGTGCTTTGAATTGTATGGTCGACTGTCCAGTACACCATCGGAGCAAATAAAGGACTTGTCGCTTGAATGGCCGAAGCACCTCCTAAAGCAAGACGGTTTCGCATTAAGGAGTAAAATTCATACGTATACAGCTTATTTAACGACTCATTGTTAGGGTCAGGCAAATCGACAATGATTGCATCAAATGTTGCGGCGCTGTTTTCCAAAAACTCAAAGGCATCTTCATGAACGACCTTTACTTTAGGGCTGGAAAACGCATTTTCGTTAATATCAAGGAGCAGATGGTCGGTTTTTGCCAATTCAACAACGCGCGGATCGAGATCAACAACTGTGACTTCCCTGACATCGTCGTACTTAAGCACTTCGCGCAAGGCTGCCCCATCTCCTCCTCCTAAAATCAAAACCTTGTCACGCCCATTTGCCGCAGACATGACCGGATGCACGAGCGTTTCGTGATAGCGATGCTCGTCGGCAGAGCTTAACTGCAGCTGACCATTTAAATAGAGTCGCGTATCCCCACGGTCCCGCGTCATTACAATACGCTGATAAGCCGTTTCTTCCGAGAAGACAATGGTGTCTTGATACATCTTCTGTTCAAAACGAAAAGCAGTTTCTTCGCCAAATAAAACGCCTAGTAACAGAACAACGAGAAAAAAGATGCCAAACGCCAGATGCCATGCAAAACGTTTTATTTGTGAACGAAATAAGACTAAGATCCATATTGAAATGCCGATATTGACCATCCCGACGAGAAAGGGCGTTTTCACGAGTCCAAATTGCGGCCGCAACAAAAAGCAAATAAGAGCCCGCCTGCCAGTCCGCCTGCATAATCAGAGAATAGAACGCGGGCAGTGCTTCGGTTCAAAGAAACACCGATTTCATTTGCTTTACGTATAAGGACCGGCAGCTCTACACCTGTTAAAGCCCCAATCAGTAAAGTAATTCCATAGAGAACAAAAGCATCGGTGCCTCCAGGGAAAAAAGACGTCACCCCAAACATAACAAAGGCAGAAAAGCCGCCAATTAACCCGACAGCATATTCAATCCAAATGAAGGAAAGGATTAAATGCTTTGTTACCTTCTCACTAATTGCAGCACCTATCCCCATTCCTGTTAAGAACAGTGAAATGGTTAAAGTATACTGAGTGACTCCATCACCGAGGATATATGAACCAAGCGCCCCGAAAAGCACTTCAAAAATAATTCCACAAATCGATACGATGCCCGACGCCCAATAGATCGCGTTCACCTGACGAGCTGGTGTAAGTTTACTTTCATTCAATGAAGACACCGGCGTCAAAACCTATAAAAATAAGTCTGTCTCTGCTGCCTATTACATACATTTTGTCACTTCTAGGTTGACGCGTATTAAATCAGCCCGGCAGACTTTGTACATTTATTTTTACAGAGTTGCGTCATTTGACGAGCCGATCTCCCTCCTTACCCATTTCAATTTCAAAAAACGTTGTGCAGCAACATACACGAACATTTTATCGTTATTTCTTTATAGGTTCTCTTCCACTTATTGTGGGCAATACTCGCATGTCTACAATCTGTTTCATGTTATGTTTTTTATACAACAAAAGAAAAGAAGATGGTTTCTATGACAGAAACCATCTCAGCTTGTTAAAAGCGTTGTGCACGTCACTTTCGCCTCATTTTATGAAGGTTTTCGCAAAAGCCTCCATAAGAAATATGTTATATCAGGATGAGGTAGAGGCACTATCAAGCATCTGCCAAAAACGCTGACTCTGTCACAGGTTTATGTAATCGATGCTCCGATGACAAAGCCAAGACCAATCGATACACTTAATGAAATCATACCTACAGCAACGTTTTTAGCTTTTAACTCTGTTTCAACTGAGAAACGGCGCGTAAATAATTCAAATAAAAGGTACGCCACAAGCTGCAGAGCGACGCCTAATAAGCCCCATAAAAACGTTGCAAGCACAGTATCGTTATGAAAAATCGAGAAAGCTAATACGATACAGATTCCGATAATTTTACCACCAATAGACAGCGCTACCGCGATATTTCCATGTTGAATTTCTTCCCAATCTTTGTACTGACGAGTCATCAACTCAAATAATAAGACACCGATTAATACGACAACTATAGATGCAACAAAATATAAGATCGTTAACCATACTAAGTTCAAAGCGCTGTGCTCTCCCTTCTGTTCCCTTGCAATTATTTACCTACACCTGGCCCTCCACCACGGCTGGAATAGCCTTTAAAAGGCGATGGACCGGACGGACCTCGATATGAGCCACCAGAAGATGTATACCCCCCGTAGCAGTCACCTGCCCTACAACGGTCTCGCTGGACAGTTCCCCAACCGTCAATGCCTAAAAAGCGATTGATAATGGCGAGCGTCATCAATTGATTAAAAAAGCTCGGAGAATAATTATCTCTGACGAAATCGTCTTCTGACACTTCTACTTGTGCCTCACCGTCTTCTTCCGACAAAACGACGAGCTCCTCTCCATAGATCATCAACTTACGTCCGTCAACGACGTCACTTTCTTCTTCGGGCTCACGCCAGTTCTTCAGTTCATCACTGACTTGTTCAATCGATTTCCCATTGACTTGATACACTTTTGAATAATCTGAAGAATCGGCTGAGCTTGTAATGACGTCTTTCAACTCATATGAATCTGTATCTTCAATATAATTACTAACACTCTGATCCCCACATGCTGTCAACAAGAGGAGCATCAGTACGAATGTTGATCCATATAGAAAAGCTCTCATTGTAAGCACCATCCTAAATATCGGGCTGTGTTCACAGCGGAGGCGACGTTTTGTACTCCTTGTGTAACAACATGACCCATTCCCATAAAAATCATCTCTTCCTGTCGAACTCTTATGACCATTCTTAAGTAGCTACATTCAAAAACGTATTAAAGAAGGGGAAGATACTGTTTTCCCCTTCTTATCTAATTGTATTACATCAACGTTTATTTATTCTTTACCGAGCTTTTTCTTTAATGCAGCCAGTTCATCATCAACTTCATTGTTGCCTAAAGCTTCAAATTCGTCATCGAGGCTGCGATTCGATGATCGCAAATCTTCGCTTGTTTCAGCCTCAGCCTCAACTTGCATAACCTTTTCTTCCATACGCTGGAAACCGGCTTTAGACTCATCTGAACCAATGGATGACATGGCATGGTTCATTTTTGTTCTCGTTTGTGCGGATTCAGCACGTGCTTTTAACGTATCTTTCTTTAGCTTCATTTCTTGATATTCTTTTTTCATTTCATCTAAACGAGAGCGCAAGTTATCCGCATCTTGCTTCGCACGTGCATGGGATTCTTTTAGCATCTCAGCTTGCTGCTCTTGGGCTTTTTTATCTTCTAAAGCACGGCGAGCAAGGTCTTCATTGCCAGCCTCTAATGCCTGAACAGCTTGATCCTGTCGCTTATCGACGAGCTGCTGAGCATCTTCATATTTCTTACGAAGCATTTTTTCATTAGCAATCTGCTTCGCAACCGCTGTTTCCGCTTCACGGATATCTTCTTCCATATCTCTCATAAACTGATCAAGCATTTTCACTGGATCTTCGGCTTTGTCTAGTAATGAATTAAGCTCTGAGCTCACGACTGTCTTGACGCGTTTGAAAAATTGAAACATGTAAATTCCTCCTAAATTGATCTTATTTTAACTACCAGCGAGAATTTTCAGCTCAAATTCTTGAATTGGGTAGCCCCGGCTCACTTCAACCTCCTCGCCCCAAACCTCAACGGACAAAAATGTTGATTCATCTTCATCAGCAAAATCGTAATAACTCATTTGCCGGTTAGATATGTTTTGAGAACGACCTGTACCTGAGACATATGCTTTTCCTTTTTCATCTAAATAATACGTCTTCTCTTCGACAGTGACTTCTTTAGGGATCGGCTGATTCAGCGGGAAAGACAGTTTTTCATATATCCCTAACTCCAGCTCATCATCCATTTCCGCCGATAACCAAATCGTTTTATTTAGACTCACGAGCTGGTAGGCATACCACTTGTAACCTGAGTCATTGTACGTAATCGTACCGACAACCTCATAATCTTCCAAATCATACGTCACAATGTCACCTGATTTCAGATTATAGACGTTGCGCTCTTTCACTTCAGATGAGGATGTGTTCTCACCTTTGAACGCGTTGATAATCCGCTTCAACAATCCCATTGCTCCACCTCTTCATCGCTTTGTTCAGCGCTCTATGCTCTATACCGTTCTCAATTACTTTTACGGATGGTTCCTAAAAAGTTTCAAAAAAATGATTCTTTTTTTATGATACTATGACAGTAAGGCTTTTTTCAATGACAGAGCCACATTTAGCGTATTATTTAATTAAACGAGGAGTGAAAACATGCGACTGGAACGTCTTCGACACACGTGTCAGAAAGAGTTGTTTACTGCAGCCTTTATTACAGAACCCTCTAGTCTATTTTATGTGACAGGCTTTAAAACCGACCCGCACGAACGTGTTGTTGCCCTTTATGTCCCTGGCATGGAAGAGGCCAAAGCCATTCTTTTACTACCCCATATGGAAATTGAGCAAGCGCGTTCAGATGGATGGGAAGGTGAAGTCCTAGGCTATAATGACACACAAGACCCTTGGCAACTACTTGCTAGTCATATCCATTTAGCTAGCGAATCAACCATAGCGATTGAAAAGCACCATATGACGGTTGAGAGGTTGGAAGCCATTCAAGAGACATTTAAGCCAAAGTATGTGGAAGCGATCGAACCACATATAAGACAAATGCGTTTACAGAAATCTCAAGACGAAATCGACATTATGAAGGAAGCCGCTCACTTGGCAGATGTCGGCATCTCACTCGGAAAAGGTGCACTTCAAGAAGGGATTACAGAAGCGGAAGTCAAGCAGATCATCGAGCAAGGGCTTGCTCAAAGAGGCGTACGTGAAATGTCCTTTACGACGACGGTTTTATTCGGCGAACACTCCGCTCAGCCACACGGTGTCAGCGGCGAGCGTACATTGCGAGCGGGCGATATCGTCCTCTTTGATCTCGGTGTTGTACATAAAGGCTATACGTCTGATATTACGCGGAGCTTCTTCTTCAGAAAAGCGAGTGAACAACAAAGAGCGATGTACGACGCTGTTCTTGAAGCAAACGAAGAAGCCATTGCCGCCATTTCTGTCGGAAAACCGATGCTTACTGCCGAAAAAGCGGCGCGAGCGAGCTTATACGAACGAGGGTTTAATGATTATTTTACCCACCGAATCGGACACGGACTCGGCATCGACGTCCATGAATATCCGTCACTGCATGCGGAAAATGAGCTGCCTTTTACAGCTGGCATGACGTTTACAATTGAGCCCGGCGTCTATATCCCGGAAATCGGAGGCATTCGTATTGAGGATGAAGTGTATTTGACCGAAGATGGGGTTGAACTGTTAACAAAAAGCGCAAAAAATTTAGAGATTATTTAATCGCTTTACACCATAAAAAAGCGGAAGAACCTAGAGAGGGTGTTCTTCCGCTTGTTATGGATATGCTTATATTTTGCAAATCGTCACGAATGACGGAGTTGTTGAATCACCTTTGCACGATCTTTTTTAGAAAAAATGGCTGAACCGGCAACAAATACATTTGCGCCTGCTTCCTCTGCTTTTCCAATCGTACTTTCGTCGATCCCACCATCAACTTCAATCTCAACTGGATGAGCGACTCGGTCCGCTAGATTTCTTGCCTCTTCAATTTTCCTTAACGTCGCATTGATAAATGATTGCCCACCGAACCCAGGGTTAACGGTCATAATTAAGATAAGATCTACTTGCTCAATGATAGGTTCAATGAGTGACACAGGCGTTCCTGGATTTAAAGCGATCCCAGCACGACAGCCTTCATTTTTAATTTGCTGCAAGCACGAATGAACATGCTTTGTCGCCTCCTGATGAACCGTCACGATGGAAGCACCTGCGTTAATAAAAGATGAAATGTAGCGTTCTGGTTGTTCCACCATTAAATGGACATCCACTGGAATCGTCGTCTTCGGCGCGATCGACTGCAGCACTGGCAGCCCAAAAGAAATATTGGGTACAAACATTCCGTCCATCACGTCAAAGTGGATATAATCGGCACCCGCGTCTTCAACCTCTTTAATATCTTCGTAAAGGCACCCGAAATCCGCAGATAAAATAGAAGGAGCAATTTTTCGCATAAAACAGTTAATACCTCACTTTACGTTCCTTTATTTCTTGAAAAAACTGTTCGTAATGCTCATACCTAAATGATGCGATATCGCTGATTCAACAGCTTGTTTTACAGCGCATTTGGGCTCCTTTAAATGTGTACAACCGCGAAACTTACAGTTGGGAGCGTAAGCCTGAAAATCTCTAAAATACTTATGCAATTCATGAGCTGAGTCCACCGCGTCAAAATCAAGGGAGCTGAACCCTGGCGTATCAGCAATCCATCCATCCTCAATATTTAACAACTCGACATGCCTAGTCGTATGCTTTCCCCGGCCAAGTGACGCTGAGATTTCCTCTGTCTTTAAATCAAGCCCTGGGGAAAGTGCATTTAAGAGGGAGGATTTCCCTACACCAGATTGCCCTGCAATGACACTGACTTTTTGTCTAAGCCATGGTCTCAGCTGCTCAAGACCTGTATTGGTTTCGGAAGATGTCCATAGCACGTCATAACCCATTTTCTTATAAACGTCCGCCTCTTCTTGAATAGTCCCCAGATTTTTTTCGGCAAGGTCCATTTTACTGATACAGATCAATGGTTCAATATCATATGCCTCCAAAACGACAAGAAAACGATCGAGCAGTGTTGTTTGAAAATCCGGCTCTCGTGCTGAAAATACGAGCAAGGCCATATCGACATTAGCAACAGGCGGACGTACGAGTGCATTTTTTCGTGATTGTATTTCATAAATCATTTCATCTTCCACAGAAAACATCACTCGATCGCCCACAAGCGGAGAGGTCCCCGTTTTTCGAAACAGGCCTCGCGCTTTACATTGAACATAGCCACCCTCATACTGGACACCGTAAAAACCGCTCAATGCCTTGATAATTTTTCCCTCAATTGTCATGCATACCTCCTAATTATTTTTCAATTCTTCATAAGTTATCGTTCCGTTTTCGACGACTTCATCATCAAGCGTTACTCGATATTCCGCACTTTCTTTATACCCAAGCGTTACATCAAAGGGAATATCGGTCGTCTCAGTGATCGCTTGTTCGAGAATCGCTTCATTTAGCTGATGTTCCATATCATTTACATACACACGAACAATCGCTTCTTTAGGCTGTTCTTCGCGTTGATTTCCGTTACCAGGTCGATCTCCAAACGGAGGTCCTGGTTCTTCAGGTCGATCTTCAAAGGTGTTTACTTCCGGCTCGTATTCGACTCTTACAGTTTTCGTACCTGTAACTGGCGGTGGCCCTTTTGACAAGACGACAGCTACTGGATCGCCCTCTTCCATCGTCGTACCTTCAGGTGGGCTTTGACTAAGCACTTCTCCCGCAGCCACTTCTTCTGAATATTCTGCTTCCCGATGAACATCTAGCTTCAATCCATGTTCAGATGCGTAGTTTTGAACTTCTTCTTTCGTCTTGCCTATCAGGCTTTCTAAAAAGAGCTGTGGTCCGCGGCTGACTTCAAGGGTCACTGTTGTGTCTTCAGGAACAACTTGTGAGCCTGCTTCGGGATATTGTTCGACGACGATCCCTTTAGGTTCGTCCGATTCAATTTCATACATTTTTACGTTGTAACCTTTTAACTCAAGCTCTCGTTGCGCTTCGCTTCCCGTCTTTTCAATGTAATCACTTAAGACGGAAGCTTCTTTACCGAGACTGACTTCAATTGTCACGGTCGAGCCTTCCTTTGCCGTTTCCCCACCGTTCGGGATACTGCGAATGACAAGCCCTTCCTCGACTTCATCGTGATGAGCCTCATCTACTTTTACATTGAATTTTTTCTCCTGCAAAGCGAGCTGTGCATCGATGCGCGGCATCTCATCAACATCTGGGACTGCAACATCCTCAGGAAACATAAGCGTCGGCAAGAAAGTCGCTGCTGCAACAGCCGCGGTACCGATCCCTAGTACGAGAACAAGTGTCCAAAGAAGCACCTTAGGCCACCGTTTCCTTTGTGGAGCTGCCTCTTCTGCTTGCGGAGGTTCTTTATCGCGCTCAGGGCTAGGAACGCTCGTGTTTCGATTGTGCGTTATGTCTGCTGAAGCGTTATTCACTAAATGGCTCGAAATCACAGGCACTGCTTTTGTTTTTTCGTCATCCGTATCAGGTGGAACGAATTTCAGTTCGTCTTTTCGAGCTTCGTCAAGAACGGTTGTTAAATCTTCGTGCATCGCATCGACAGTGTCGTACCGATGAAGCGGGTCTTTCGCACAAGCTTTTAAGATGACGTTTTCGACACTCTGTGGTAAATGTGGTACCCATTGGTGCAGTGAAGGTATTTCATTTTGCAGGTGTTTTAATGCAACCCCTACGGGCGATTCACCCGAGAAAGGCGCTTGGCCACGCAACATTTCATACATGACAACACCAAGAGAATAGATGTCCGATTTTTTTGTGGACATGCTCCCGCGTGCTTGTTCAGGTGATAAATAGTGAACGGAGCCTAGAAGTGAATTCGTTTGCGTAATGGTTGTCGAGCTGATGGCAACTGCAATGCCAAAATCGGTAACTTTCACGTCGTTATATTCATCAATCAAAATATTATGAGGCTTAATGTCACGATGAATGATATGGTTATCGTGCGCATGACTAATAGCTGAGGTTAATTGTTCCATGATTTGCACAGTTAATCTCTGTGATAAAGATCCGTGTTTTTGAATAAATTGCTTTAACGTTTGCCCGCTCACATATTCCATGACGATGTAATACGTATCATCTTGCTCTCCGACATCATAAATATCGACAATATTTGGATGTGACAAACTGGTTGCCGACCGTGCTTCCCGGCGAAAACGGGAGATGAACTCTTCGTCCTTCGAAAATTCTGGCTTCAACACTTTAACCGCTACTTCTCGATCGAGAATCATATCTTTGGCTAAATAGACATTGGCCATGCCTCCACCACCGATATAGTCGAGGATTTGATAGCGGCCATCCAAATGTGACCCGATCATCCTTCTCTTCTCCTACCTTCTTCAGGCATTTCATGATAGATGAGAGCAGCTGAGATGTTATCTTCTCCACCAAGGGATTTTGCTGTCGTAACCATTTGATCCGCTTTTTCGTCAAGAGAGAGTTCGCTATCCAGAACTTGGATGAGCTCTTCTTCAGACAGCTTGTTCGTTAAGCCGTCAGAACAAAGTAAAACGTATTCACCATAATCCCATTCAAATGATTGGATATCAACATCAGCCCTTTCATTCGTACCTAATGCTCGTAACAAAACATTTTTTCTCGGATGATGCTCAGCTGCTTCTCTAGAGAGTTCACCAGAACGGACGAGTTCATTGACGAGCGAATGGTCTTGCGTCACCTGCCGAAAAAAAGAGGCACGCTTTACATACCCACGACTGTCGCCAATATGCGCAATCGTGACGAATTGAGGTGTACAAATCGCGGATACAAGTGTCGTTCCCATTCCTCTGCATTCTTCATGCTCCAAAGAATATGAATACATCTTCGCGTTGACATCTTCCACTTTTTCACGAAACCATTGTTCGGCTTCTGTCGGACTGCTAAGCGTTAATTGACTGTCCCAATGCTTTACTAGCTCCGATACCGCCATTGTACTCGCAACGTCCCCAGCACGATGCCCTCCCATACCATCAGCTACGATCGCAAGGCATTGGCCGTTTGTGCACTTTACAGTGACGCTGTCTTCGTTATGCTCACGTACATTGCCGGTATCTGTTCGATAGACCGTCTTCATGGGTGGCTTCACCTCGTCTCTTCTTTCCGTTCCTTTGCCCGCAGTTGACCGCAAGCTGCGTCAATGTCGTGACCTTGCTCGCGTCGTACAGTTGCGTTAACTCCCTGTTTGCGAAGGGTATGCACGAATTTTTGAATCTGCTTTTGCGGTGTTCTCACATAATCTCTTTCCGGCACATAATTCACAGGAATTAAATTGACATGGCATTTAATCGGCTTAATTAACTTCGCCAGCTTGAGAGCATGCTCCTCCTGATCATTGACGCCACCAAACAATCCGTATTCAAATGTGATGCGACGACCCGTTTTTTCTGTATAATACTTCACCGATTCCATGAGCGGCTCTAGCTTATAAGCACGAGCAATCGGCATAAGCTGTTCACGCATCTCCTGCGTTGGAGCGTGCAAGGATAACGCAAAATTAATTTGCAGCCCTTCATCGGCGAAATCGTACATCTTAGGTACAATTCCGCTCGTCGATACGGTAATGTGACGGGCACCGATGTTTAATGATTTTTCATGGTTAATGATTCTTAAGAAACTCATCAATTCGTCGTAATTGTCAAAGGGCTCTCCAATTCCCATCACGACGACGTGGCCAAGACGGGCATCGATATCATCAAGTACTTGTTGGACTTTTACGACCTGAGCAACGATCTCCCCGGCCTCCAAATGCCTTTTTAAGCCGCCTAAAGTAGATGCGCAAAACGTGCAACCGATTCGACAGCCAACTTGTGTTGTGACGCAAACTGAATAGCCATAGTCGTGCTTCATCAAAACAGTCTCAATCGAAAAGCCATCCGTCAGCTCAAATAGAAATTTCATCGTCCCATCCTCAGCCTTTTGCTGAACGATTGTCTTTAACGTCGTTAGATCAAACGATTCTTCTAAGCGCTCACGCAGTGCTTTCGGAAGGTTCGTCATGTCGTCGAATGAAAACACTCGCTTCTCATAAAGCCAGCTATAAATCTGCTCGGCACGAAAGGCAGGCTGTCCTTCCTCCTTAAGCCACCCTTCAAGCTCGTGTAGTTCTAAGCTATAAATGGATGGCAGCTCGTCGATCGGTTTATGGTAAGGACGGGCCTTCGTTTGTTTCGATAGTAAACTCATGTTACGATCCCTTCTTTCGTAAAGCGGTTAGGTAAAAACCATCGGTTCCTGCGAGATGAGGCAGCAATTGGATGTCGCCTTCATGTGTCCAAGCCTCTTCTGGCAGGGCTGCTGGCATACGACTTTTGAATGTGTCATCCCTGAGAAATTCAGGATGTGTTTGTAAAAAGCGGGTGACGACGTCCTGATTTTCCTCGGGTTCAATTGTACAGGTTGAATAGACGATCGTTCCTCCTGGAGCAAGCAATGGCGCGACCGCGGATAAAATATCTAATTGCACACGAGCAAGCGCTTGACTGTCGGCGCGCGATTTACTCCATTTAATTTCTGGCTTACGGCGGATGACACCGAATCCTGTACAGGGGGCGTCAACTAAAATTCGCTGGAAGCTTTCTGGGGCAAAAAGTTTTTCTGCTTGACGCGCATCACATTCGCGGGCATGAATAGAAGTCAATTGTAACCGCTTCGCCTGCTGGTCGATGAGGCGGACTTTATGACGATGCAAATCAAGGGCATGGATTGTCCCTTCGTCTTGCATCCGTTCAGCAATATGGGTTGTCTTCCCGCCAGGGGCTGCACACGCATCGAGTACAGTCAAACCACGATCTAAGTTCAACGCATGGGCGACAAGCATAGAGCTTTCATCCTGAATGGTCAGCCGGCCGTCTTCATACGCATTTAAGCTCGCGATGTGCCCGGGAATGACGACCGCTTCTTCAGCAAGAACGCCAGGTGAAATCGACGCTGTCTCATTCCACGTATTAAGCAGCGCTTCACGTGTCACCTTCGTCGTATTGACCCGTGCCGTTGAAGCGGGTGGCGTGTTGTTTTGTTGGAGCATCTGCTCGGTTGCTTCCTCACCCCATAATTCAATCCACCGCTGAACGAGCCAGCGTGGGTGGCTGTAAACGATGGACAACCGCTCATCCATCGCCTCAATTTCTGTAACCGAAGGCCACCCTTTACGCTGCGCACTTCTTAGCACGCCATTCACGAGACCAGCAATCCCTTTGTGACCGCGTTTTTTGGCAATCGTTACAGCCTCATGAATGACTGCATGATCAGGAATGCGATCAAGCTGAATCATTTGATAAGCGGACATCCGTAAGAGGATACGTACCCACGGTTGTAATTTCTTTTTCCCGAGAAAAGGGCGTAAGCTAAAGTCAAGCAGCAATTCATTTTGCAACGTTCCATAGACGAGCTCAGTCAGCAATCGCACATCAGTGGTCGACAATTGTGCTGAGTCAATGGCTTGGTTTAAGGCAAGGTTGCTGTAAGATTGTGACGTACCAACTTTTTCAAGCAGCTCTAGGGCAACTTCACGTACGGACTTCAATATAATTCCCCTAACTGAACACCAGGCTGTAATGGGCTTGTCTTTCCTCTTGCATAATCCGTAGCGTTCATTCGTTTTTTGCCCGCAGGTTGCAGCTCAGTTAATGTGAGCACTGTCTGATCACCACAGGCGACGTCTATACCTTCTTTCGTAATTCGTAAGATCGTACCTGGCGACTCGCCCGTCGTCTCCCCAGACAGAACTGCCCACCAAACCTTTAAAGTCTGACCGTGGACAGACGTGTAGGCAACAGGCCAAGGATGTAGACCACGAATGAGCGCCTCAACTTTCCGGTGATTCTGACTCCAGTCTATTTTTTCATCTTCTCGGCTAATGTTATACGCAAAAGTTGCTTCTTCATCAATTTGCGGCTGAGCGTCGATACGCCTTTCCCAAATGGCGGGCAAGATTTCCTCAAGTAGCGCTGCACCACAGGCGCTTAATTTATCATGTAACATACCAACGTGATCGGTCGCTTCAATTGGAATAGATCTTTGCGCTAACACAGGGCCTGCATCGAGCTTTGGGGTCATATACATAATAGAAATACCCGTTTCTTTCTTTTGCTGAATGATCGCATAATGAATTGGTGCGCCGCCGCGTAATTCTGGTAAAAGCGAGGCATGCACATTAATACAGCCAAAAGGTGGTGCGTCTAATAATTCTTTCGGCACGAGCTGCCCATAAGCGGCTGTCACGATTAAGTCTGGTTCGTAGCTTAAAACCGCCTTTAGCTCCTCTTCGGCGCGTATTCGCTCAGGTTGTAAAACCGGGATTTGATGCTTTAATGCCTCTTCTTTGACTGGCGAAGGCGTTAAAACACGCCGACGCCCCTTTGGCCGATCCGGCTGCGTAACGACTGCGACGACTTCTGAGTCGCTTTGGTTAAGAAGCATTTGTAAAATAGGGACAGAAAAATCTGGTGTTCCCATAAACATGATTTTTTCATTCTTCTACCACCTGTCATATTTAAAGCATAGCGTACGGCTGCATATCAATAGCAACCTGCATCTCTTTTTTCTGTATCTGCTCTGCATACTGTTCGATGAGCTTGCGCATTGCCGGTAGCAATGCCGGCTCATTTTTGTATTTTATCATGCATTGATAGCGGAATCTATCTTTGATCCGCGGGATTGGTGACGCCACCGGGCCAAGAATGACCGCCTGATCACTTAACGACTTTCTTAAATAACGCGCCATTTTCTCGACTTCCTCCAAACAAGTCATTTGCTCTTCATGAGCAACACTAACTAGAGCCAAGTAATAAAAAGGCGGATATTGTCCACGCTTGCGAAATGCCATTTCCTTCTGATAAAAAGCCTCATAATCGTTTAAGGCTGAGAGCTCGATACTATAATGCTCAGGCGTATATGTCTGAATGATGACTTCTCCCGGCAAATCATGGCGCCCTGCCCTCCCGCTGACCTGAGTGAGCAGCTGAAATGTTTTCTCCGCTGCTCTAAAGTCTGGCAAGTGCAACATGGTTTCCGCAGCAAGCACTCCGACAAGCGTTACTTTTTTAAAGTCAAGTCCTTTTGCAATCATCTGTGTGCCGAGTAGTACATCCGCCTCTTCGTTTTCAAACGACTTTAATAGCCGCTCATGAGCGCCTTTACGCTGAGTCGTATCTACATCCATACGGATAATTCTCAGCTCAGGCATCCATTTTGTCAGCTCCTCCTCCACTTTTTGCGTCCCTGTTCCAAAGAAACGAATATGTTCTGCCTGACAAGCCGGGCATTCGTGTGGGACACGCTCTTGATAGCCACAATAATGGCAGCGCATTTGTTCAAAGCGTTTATGATAAGTTAAAGAAATATCACAGTGCGGGCATTGCAATACATATCCACAATCGCGGCACATGACAAACGTAGAGAACCCTCGGCGATTTAAGAAAAGCACCGCCTGCTCATTTCTAGCGACGACTTCACGAAGCTTCTCCATCAGAACCCTTGAAAACATCGACCGATTTCCCGCATGAAGCTCCTCCTTCATATCGGCGATTGCCACTTCTGGATATGCGTATTGCCCAATTCGATCAGGTAATGCTAAATACGTATATACATCCTTTTGCGCACGTGCCCGCGATTCGAGAGATGGGGTAGCACTTCCAAGTATGACTGGACAGCCATGATGCTGTGCCCGCTCGATAGCAACATCCCTCGCATGGTAGCGAGGATTTTCTTCTTGCTTATAGCTCGTCTCGTGCTCTTCATCAATGATGAATAGACCTAGATTAGTAAACGGAGCAAACACCGCTGAACGCGCGCCAACGGCTACAGATACTTCACGACGATGAATTTTACGCCATTCATCATACCGTTCCCCCCCAGAAAGCCCGCTATGGAGAACAGCAACCTTAGAGCCAAAACGTTCTTTGAAGCGCTGCACCATCATCGGCGTTAACGATATTTCTGGCACGAGAACGATCGCTTCCTCACCTCGTGCTAGCACATTGGCAATCGCTTGCAAGTACACTTCTGTTTTTCCGCTGCCAGTTATCCCATGCAGTAAAA
>NZ_JAALFC010000013.1 GCF_011058155.1 Litoribacterium kuwaitense
TTCCAACACTTCCAATCTATCTCTGTCGAGTTAGATTATCAGTGAAAACTGGGGAATTTTAAACCGTTATTATTGAGGATTTTAACACCGATATTCACACAAGCTTTCTTATATTTTTTCTACATAAGATTTGCTGTCTATTCCCTCACTATACGCTACATACCTACTTTCCTCATCAGCAGCTTTCACAACAAATGCTTGAAGCTCTGACCATTTTTTCGTCTAAAGTCAATGGGAAAGTCTCAAACACAGCGTCGATTTGCAACAAGTCGATCTAACAGTTTTCCTTTCATGTAGCATCCATCCTGTTCTAAAATTCTTTAATATCAATCCCAATACACCAATACAGACTGTCCGTAGACAATATTCCTCTATTGTAAAGTACATCAGCTAGTGTCTTTTTATATAGGGATTATTTCCCAAAACAATGGACTTATATTATGTTGCGAAGGAGAACATGCTACTCATAAAAAGGACTGATGATCATTAACATATCTCAGCTATCTGAAGGTGATGTCGTCTATGTTGTCTATCGAAACCCACACGCGCAAAGCGTCGCTACGATTCAGGAAGCGCATATCACCGAACACCCCGATCAACCGGGTGAACTAAGCCTTTTTCTTCTGGAAAGCTATTATCCGCTCGATCGTGATTACGCCATGTATACGAGCTATGAAGAAGCTGTTGCAGCCTATACGCATTATTTTGAAGTAGACGAGGATGTTTTTTATGGTTAAGCCCTTTATGCCACAGCTCGTTTATATTGAGCCCCGCGCAATGGAGTTCCCCCTAGGCAGACAGCTCTATGAGAAATTTGACAAGCTAGGCGTTGAAATTCGTAAAACGACGTCACACAATCAAGTACGGAATATTCCTGGAGACAATCACCAGCAAAAATATCGCAATGCTAAATCAACACTCGTCATCGGTCTCCGCAAAACATTAAAGTTTGATACATCAAAGCCGTCAGCCGAATATGCGATTCCTTTAGCGACCGGATGTATGGGACATTGCCATTATTGTTATTTACAAACGACAATGGGAAGCAAGCCTTACATTCGAACGTACGTCAATACGGAAGAGATTTTTGCTGCTGCCGATCAATACATGGAGGAACGCTCTCCGGAGCCGACGCGCTTTGAAGCCTCATGCACGTCTGATATCGTCGGCATCGATCATTTGACGCATACATTGAAAAAAACAATCGAACATATCGGTCAAACAAAGCACGGATTATTACGCTTTGTCACTAAGTTTCATCATGTCGATCATTTACTGGACGCAGAACACAATGGCCGCACACGCTTTCGCTTCAGTTTAAATGATGATTATGTGATTAAGTTTCTTGAACCAGGAACGTCACGGCTTGATCAGAGAATTGAAGCGGCAGCGAAGGTTGCTAAAGCCGGATATCCTCTTGGATTTATTATCGCACCAATCTATTTACACGATGGCTGGCGTGAAGGCTATGAGACACTCTTTAAAAAGTTAGCGGAAAAACTTCCAAACGAAGCTCTGGATAATTTAACTTTTGAACTCATCCAGCACCGTTTTACGAAGCCTGCCAAGCGTGTCATACAAGAAAACTACCCAATGACAAAGCTCGAATTAGATGAGGAAAAAAGAAAATATAAGTGGGGCAGATACGGAATCGGGAAGTATGTTTACCAAACCGAGGAGCAAGAAGAAATAAAAGATGTATTTCAAATGTATATTGACCGTTACTTTCCTGAATCTCATATCGAATACTTTACTTGATGCCGTTTCTATCTGAAGGTATGACTGACGAACCCTTTGAAAAAGTTCGTTCAATCATGCCTCTTTTTTTAAACAAAATAGACAGTAGCTTTAACATCCAAGCTACTGCAAATATAAAATTATTTTTTTGTTCGCATCACAAACAGTAATATCGTAATGAGTGTAAAAGCAATGAACGCGAGAAACGGAATCGTCACAAAGCCGAACCAATGAATGTATTGAATATTACAAGGGACGCCACCAGTACATGGTGTCAATGGTCCAAACCCTGGCACTTTTTGCGTAGCATAATGGTAGCTGGACACGCCCATACCTATCATTGAGAAAGGCAGAGCGTACCTTTTAATATGCCAATCCCCTACATATGCGGCAATTCCTAATATAATCGCTAATGGATACATTAATATCCGTTGATACCAACAATATTCACACGGAACAAACTCTTTAATTTCGCTAAAGTAGAGGCTGCCGAGTGTAGCGATCAGAGCAACAACCCAAGCAACATATAGCAACAAAGGATTGAAACGTTCTGTTGACATACTTACTCCTCCATCTCGATTAGCTTGACGAGATGCTCATATTCAAAAGGATTGTTTAGCTGATGCTCATTGACCATGATGGTTGGGGTTTTAGTGACATTAAATTGCTCAAGCACAGCTTGATCAATCGCGACTTGCTCTTTATACGTCGCATTTGTCATATCCTCTTGAAGCTGATCTACGTCAATTCCGACCTCTAACGAAGCTGCCATCTGTAAAAGAGCGTCTTCTGTCACCCAAGGTTGATCGTGCTGCTGCGTTTGTGGCTGATTGCGGTAAATTTCCTTATGGTAAGGCCAAAAGGCGTCTTGATTTTGCTGCCATACCGCCTCACTGGCAAGCGAAGCTAGTACGGATTCCTCACCGTGAAAAGGCGTATTAATATGAATAAACTTCACTTTTCCTGTATCAATATACTCTTCTTTTAATAAAGGAAAAATCGATTGATCCCAAGCCTTACATGAAGGGCACTTATAATCAGCAAATTCGACGACTGTCACCGGTGCTTCGGAATCACCTAATACGGGCTGACCTTCAATTGAAGGAGGCGCATCAAACGTCTTCGCTATATCCCCACCGCTGGACATATTATTAGCGACAACGATAAAACCGATCGCTACAGCGGCAATGATGACCGTCATTAAAACAAGATACTTATTTTTCATCTGTCTAAACCTACTTCCATTTTGGAGTACACCGTCATTTATCTATGTTCTCAACTTTTACGTAAGAAATTATATAACGGCTATACGCAAAATGCCAGTTTCGAAAGATTATTTTGACAACAACATCTACAACCATTCCTTAATAAATGCAATCGTTTCAGCAATATGAGTGACTGACCCCGGAGCGTCATGACCCGAATAAGGGAACACCTTTAGCTCCTTCTCACTCGTAACACGATTATAAACGCCAAATATCGGCTGCGGTGGACAAACAAAGTCACGCATGGCAGCTGACATCCGAATCGGCGCCGTTATTCGCTCTGACAGGTTGACATGATCGACATAAGCCAATGTTTGAAAAACCTGTTCGACGTGTTCGGGGTTTCGCGCCATAAAGCGCTCAACAATCTGAAGAGAACCTTCCATTTTTTGATGAATGGCTAAAGGTACGTCACAAAGATTCGGCACATCGGACACAACAACGGACGGACGTTGATCAAGCGCCGCCACCCCAAGAACAATGCCGCCGCCCATACTTCCACCAATTAAACCGATCCGCTTCTCATCGACCTCCTCAAACTGACGGACGACGTCAATCGCACGCACGCCGTCTAAAAAAACGTGGCGATAGTAATAATTCTCAGGCGATAAAATCCCTTGCGTCACCCAGCTTCCCCCTGTTCCGTGTGGATAAAAAGCGGCATCACCACTTTCCCCATGCCCCCGCACGTCAACCGAGAGTACACCGTACCCTTCAAGCACCCAATGCGCGTATTGCGTGACCGAGCCTTTGTCACCACCATACCCATGAAAATGAATAAGGCACGGTACACGGTCTGACGTTTTCGGACGAATCCAATCGGCATGAATTGGTGTCGTATCCTCACCGTGATACACAACTTTTTCAACGAGAGCATTCGCTAGTGGATACGCTATTTTATTACGGGTCACATTTAAAGACACTTGTGCTGAAGAATGGAGTGCCTTGTCCCAAAACAGATCAAAATCGTCCGGCTTTGTTTGCTCAGGGATATACGTTTCAAATGTTGCTTTCTGCTTAACAAACTCTTTCATTCAGACGCCCTCCCTTATGCTATGTTTTTCAACATCATAGCATAATGAAAGCATCCTATCATGACTAGAATGTTAAAATCCACCCTTTGTCCCAAATTCTGTGATCGTAATTTTCACTTTAATATCGATTGGAATATGTGGGAAAATGCCTTCATCCCAGACATCCTTCACTTTCTTCCATTCTTGATAATGATGAATTTTTGCCAACTTATGCAAATCCATCGCATCCGCTTGAAGATCTTCTTGCAGAAAAGTGGCGGTCTTCTCCATCCTCCCTTTAATTTCCTTTTCAAACTCGTTTTGTACGTCTTCTAAATACCCTTCCTCAAAAGCATTCCAGTCTTTTTCTGTCGCCCAATCCTCTGACAGCCTTGCTTTTAGCTCCACATAAAAATCAGCTTTGAAATGTCCATTTTCAAAGGTAAGCTCTGGCGTGATGTCCGTATGATGAATTTCCATCACTTGTTGGTCAGAATCGCCTTTGACGACGATCCCGTCAATCTCATTGCCGAGTAGAAAATTCAAACCGATCACTTGATAATCATCGAGGTATCCAACGACTTTTCTTGACCGCCCCTCGATGACGTAAGCACCCCCTAGCTTTTGGACACCGTCTTTGAGACGAACAGCTGGAACTGCAAATGTTTCTTCACCTTGCAATCTTGCAGATAACTGCCCGAGCGTCATAGCAGGAAGCCTTTTAATCGAATAATTGCTCGCATTTAATTTTTTTAAATGCTGGGCAGGAATAACCTGATCTAGTCCTGATGAAAGAATTTGCTGTGCCGGTTCATTCGAAATAAACACTAAACTGCTTCGTCTCGCTTCATTACTTTTAACGACTTGACTCAAATATTTATTGACTGCTAATTTTTCTGCAAGGTCTTTATGAATGATGATCGATTCTAAATGTTTCGCATTAATCACATTGGCTTGTAAAGACTCATCTCTAATCGCCCCATGAAAGCTTGGATTTTCCTCGTGTAAGTTTATATAGGGCGACGCTTGTTGCTTCGCCTTTGTATTGATGACTTGGAAGGTCGTCATAATATCACCATCCGATTGCCCAAGGTCATACCCATAACCTATTGCCATTGAAATATCCTCAATATCTTGTGCGTCCCAGCATCCCACTAAGCTACTTAACATAATGATAAGAAAACTCATCCTCATCATTCGTTTAATCACGTCGAACCCTCCTTCTTATCTTATGGACCAGGAGAAGCACGATTGGAACAACAAAAGCACCATAGTAATAGCCCATCCCGCTTAATCCCAAATACTCAAATAATTGATTGATATTCTGCGGGTAATAGGCGATGACAAGACTCAACGGGAAGACGAACAAAATGGCCTTGCGCTTCGTTGATGAGAATACTTGGGCCACAGAGTGTAAAATCATATAAAAGAGAGATGCGGTAAACGTAAAAATTTGCATGAGCCAAATGAAGATAAAGAAGATTTCAAACCGCTCAAAGAACAAACCTTCGATCTCATAAGATTGAACGAGCGAAATCGTCGGCCATGTCAAATGCTCGGTCTCTGCCATCCCGATCCCGCCAATAACGACAATATAGATTAGGATGTAAAGAAACGCGGCAATTAAAATAGAAAGAACCCCAACTAAGCTTATTTGTTTCGTCTCCATATTCCCTGATATAAAAAGCAACATTTCAATCCCTAAAAAATACAAACCTGTACTAGGTAAAGCTTTAACAACTGGCCACGGGCCTTCCCTTAAAACCGGCATTAAATTCGTCACATCAAAAATGCTAAAACTTAAAGCAATGATCATTAAAAGTACACAAATGGTCAGAACGAAAAACAGTAGGTACACACGACTCATGACCTGAAGGCCACTTAACGCCAAATGGCTCGAAATGAAAGCAAACGTCACTAGAATGACAAAGAAAGGCGTCTCGTCAAGCAAGAAATAATGAATTAGCTCTCCTACAGCTCGAATTTCAAGTCCTAGAAGCGGAGTAAAGTATATGATATATCCGAGCGCTAAGAGACGAGTACCCATCTTCCCAATAATGCTTGGACTATACTCATACAGCGTTTGCTTTGGAAACGCTGCTGATAGCTTGCCAATAATGAAGTTAAACACCAACGCTAAAGGAACGGCCAGGATAAAGACAATCCAACCATCTGCAGATTGAATTTCCTCTGTAATGCCCCTTGGGAGGGTAATCAACCCCAAAGCCAACAAAGTGGAGGCGATGACAGCCACGGATTGAGCAAAAGACAATGTACTATTGATAGTCAGCTTAGAATTCAAAGTGATCACTCCCTTTAACGCTGGCGTCGATCATCTAACGGGCGAAAAATCCGGCTGCGATTCTTTTGAAATTGAATGGGTAGACGGATTAGTAAATCCTTCCACTCACTTTTGGTCATAGGGACGACAGGGGTATAGTAATGGACACCGAAGCTGTTTAGCTTCATCAAATGAATCACCATGCAAACGATAAATAAAAAGACGCCATAAATGCCGAGCACGCTGGCCGCAATCATTGCAATAAAGCGGAGAATTCGAAACGACACACCGATTTCGTATTTAGGCACTGTAAACGAAGCAATGGCGGTGATGGCAACGATAATAATCATAATCGGACTGACTATTTTCGCCTCAACGGCTGCCTGTCCAATGATGACCCCACCAACGAGGCCAATCGTTTGACCAATAGGGCGGGGCAAACGGAGCCCTGCTTCGCGCAAAAGCTCGATGGTGACCTCCATAATTAATGCCTCGACAAAAGCTGGAAAAGGCACTTCCTCCCTGGATATTGCGATTGAAATCGCCAGTCCCGTGGGCAAGAGTCCTGTATGAAATGACACTAACGAAATATATAATGCCGGTAAAAAAAGCGTAAACAATACAGCCACATATCTCAGAACTCTCAGCAAAGAACCCGGTAACCAACGAGAGAAATAATCATCAGGGGTTTTTAAAAAATCGTGAAATGTAGAAGGGACAATTAATGCGTATGGTGAGCCATCTAATAAATACGCCACACGCCCATCCAACAGTCCAGCGATCACGCGATCCGGTCGCTCTGTATTTTGGATTTGGGGAAAAGGCGAACGCCAATCATCCTCGACAAACTGCTCAAGCATCCCTGCATCGCTCACATCATCGATGTCGATTTTGTCTAATCGTGCCTGAGCTTCCTTGACAATGGACGGATTCGCTAGTTCTTTGTAATAAACAATGGCGACCTTTTTTTGATTGCGCACGCCAACCGTACTCTCTTCAACGACTAAACGCGGATCATTGGCACGCTGTCTTAAAATCGTTGTGTTTGCTTTAAGAGATTCTAAAAAGCCGATTCGAGGACCACGCACAACCATTTCTGTCATCGGCTCTTCAACTGACCGTTCGATTCGCTTGTCAAGGTGGACAAGAAAGACATCGGTGATACCGTCTACAAATAAAAGTGTGACTCCTTTAAATAATGCTCGCACCGCTGCCTTCTTCGATTGTGCAGCTTCGAGACTCGTCACATTGACATGGTCGCGAATGTTGTCATGGCTAACTGGCTCACTAATCGCCATCATCCGTTGTAACACAGTGCGATCAACCTCTTTGCTGTCCGCAAGCCCATTTAAATAGAGTACTGCTGCCTTCTGGTGCCCTTGAATACTAAAATGACGTATCATTATATCCGCATTATCGTCAATATACTCTTGAAACACTGCGATGTTCGTATCAATCTCTTGTGAAAACACAGGTTCTGGCGACTGTTGGCTGTCCATCCGACTCCCCTCCCTTCTTGACAACTAATATGTCCACCCTCATTCGACTTTATGTGACTTAAAAGGAAAATGACAGATGGTTGGTAAGCACTTCGTGACTCACATCATTTTCACTAAAAATGTGTCATAAAAAAAGTGCCAACAAAGCCTTTTCCGGGCTTTCTTGACACTATGAATTTACTTCCTACGTTTCTAATTGATCGATTTTTGCTTTGAGCTGTCTTATCTTTTCGACATGATGTTCTTTGTCAACCTCTGTCATCTTCTCATCAAACGCAATGAGCTGTTCATAAGCGAATTGCAGCCTTTTTCTTTCTTCTTCCTTCTCGCGATCGGAACGAGGCGGACGCTCATTTGCTTCTTTATACTCTGAAAATGTACCATTGTACACCTCCACTCCAGAGTCATGTAAAGCAACAATTCGTGTCGCTAAACGTTGGACCATGTAGCGGTCGTGCGAGATGAGTACGATCGTCCCTTGATATGACTGGAGCACGTCCTCGACAATTTCTCGTGTCGGTACATCGAGGTAGTTTGTTGGCTCATCAAGCATCAGCACATTTGCCCCGCTAAAATATAGACGGATAAATGCAAGCCGGCATTTCTCACCCATACTTAATGCTTGCACAGACTTAAAGACATCATCTTTGCGAAAGAGGAAGGACGCTAAGATCGTTCTCGCTTCTGTTTGCGTCATTCCAGGCAGCTCTAACAGATGATCGAGCAAGGTCACTTCCTCGTTCAACTCCTCCAGCTCTTGGGCAAAAAAACCAATCCGCGTCTGTGGATTAACCGCTACTCTTCCTTCGTCAGGGAGAAGCTGGGCAGAAAGGATTTTTAAAAGAGTCGATTTACCGCTCCCGTTTTCTCCTAAAATGGCGAGACGATCACCGGTGTGAATGCGCAGGGTGACATTTGAAAAAATGTCTTTTTCTCCATATGCAAAAGAGACATTTTCCATCCGGACAGGCGACTTCGCAGCGAATGTGTCTGCTTCTAGCTGAAAGGACACTGTTTCCGTCTCCTGCGGCTTTTCAATCCCCTCGTCGTTGAGCTTCTGTAAAGAAGACAGCTTTGCATGATAGCGTGAGATGTTCTTTTTTGCCTTACTTCGTAAAAAATCATTTGTTCCTGCTGATTTGTGCGCTTGGCTAAACCATTCGTGATAGCGACGTATGCTTTCCTCTAGCGCTTTCTTTTCTTGCTGCTCTTTTCGATATTGTGTCTCTTGTGTCCTCTGTTCCACTGCCTTCTGTTCTTTATAAGCTGTATAATTTCCTTGATACAAGGACGTGCCATCAGAGGTTAATTCGAGTAAAGCATGAGCCGTTTCATCTAAAAAATACCGGTCGTGGGAGACGTAGAGAATCGTCCCCTTAAAATGATTCATCCAATGCGCAAGCTCATTCATTCCTTCATGATCTAAATGATTGGTTGGTTCATCCATCAACACAAGCGGCGGATCTTTCAACATGATTTGCGCCCATTGCGTTTTTGTTTTTTGCCCGCCACTCACCTTATCGTAAGAGACGCCATGAATAGCCTCTGGTAACCCTCTCTTAAGTAAGGCTTGGCGAATGTTTTGCGCTTGGTCGTAGCCTCCTAACGATAAAAACGATTCGTAGGCTACTTCATAGCGGTCATATGCGTTCGTATCCTCACGCAAGTCTTGTTCAGCTTGCTGTAATGCTTTATATGCAGCTTGCCACTTAGGAAAGGCAGCACTAGCGACATCAAACACTGTCCAAGTATGAGGTACGTGTACATGCTGCTGGACGACGCCCCACTCATCTGGTGCAAAAGCTCTGAAAATGGAACCTTCGTCAACGCCAATGTCGCCGGCAAGTGCTTTAAGTAACGTTGTCTTCCCGACGCCGTTTTGTCCGAAGACCGCCACATGTTGTCCTTTTGTCAGGGTAAAGGACACATCCTTAAAAACCAGACGTCCATGCCATTCTTTTTTTAAACGATCTACGTGCATGACTGTTTTCATATGATCGCCTCCATTTTAAATTAAGAAACACGCGCCTTCATCTGCTTTTAAGGCCACACAAAAAAGCCCACAGTTCGTACCCTGTGAGCTTCACTACATAAAAAAACGTATGCCAAAAAACCTGTATAACACACAAAAAAATGTGTATTCGTAGAATCTACAGGTCCTTTTATGCATACGTATCCTGTCCTTGTGTGATCTCACTGCTTGGCACGTGTGCCTGTTTTAAGATAACAAAGAAGAATACGTATGCTTACTTCATGGACCTATAGATCCCTCCGTTCATTCAGAATTTCCTTTATTTAACCATAAGAGAAATTGTCTGTCAACCTCAGTTATCGTCGCTAGCAAGCTGAGCCAGTTCTTCCCATCGCTCATACGCTTTCGTTAAGCGCTCTTCTGTTTCAAGTTGTTTGGCGTACAATTCCTGTGCTTTTCCAGCGTCATCGCCTGCTTCAGCGACAGCGCTCGTCAGCTGCTCGACCTCTTCTTCCAATAAGGAAATATCGTCCTCAATTCGTGCCCATTCCTGCTGGTCTAAATAGGACATTTTCTTTCGTTTTTTGTCCCGCTTTATGTCAGGTTTCGCTTCCGAAGCGTTTGTCTTCTCCCAATGCTCCTGCGCTTCGCGCCATTCTGTATAACCACCCATCAACCGCTCCCACTGCCCATCACCTTTTGCCCACAGGATGTGATCGACAACGCGATCGAGAAAATAGCGATCGTGCGTCACGGTCACGACGGTACCAGGAAATGCATCGAGATAGCTCTCCAGCACACCGAGAGTTTCTGTATCAAGGTCATTTGTCGGCTCATCTAAAAACAGGACATTCGGTGCCTGGAGCAAAACATTCAATAAATAGAGCCGTTTTTTCTCGCCACCGGATAAATATCGGATCAATGAACGGTGGGTCGAACGTGGGAATAAAAAACGCTCGAGCATCTGTTCAGCCGTGACTTCCTCGCCGTCAACCGTGCGGATCACTTCAGCAACCTCCCGCACATAATCAATCACCTTCAGATCATCTGGTAGAGGTGGGTGATTTTGTGTGTAAAAGCCTAGGCGTACCGTCGTCCCCATTGAAACGAAGCCTTCATCGGGCGTAAGATCTCTAGCCAGTAAACGGAGCAGCGTCGTTTTTCCTGCGCCATTTTCTCCGACGATTCCTAAACGTTCATACCTCTGGAGCGACAGACTAAATTGATGAACAATAGCACGGTCATCATATGAAAAAGAGATGTTGTCTGCATCGATGACGTCATTACCGAGCCGTTCTACGAGCAAGGGGATTTCTAGGCGTCCGTGTTGTTGTTTCCCTTGACTACTTTTTAGCGCTTCGATACGATCTTTTCGCGCCTTTTGTTTCGTCGAGCGCGCTCTTGCGCCCCTGTTTAACCATGCCATTTCTCGTTTTAACAAATTCGCTTGTTTCTTCTGCTTCTCGTCTTCAAGGGCGAGCCGCTCGGCCTTGCCTTCCAAATAAGTCGCATAATTTCCATCGTGTCTATAGAGATCGCCACCATCCATTTCGAAAATGGTTTCAGCAACTTGATCAAGAAAATAGCGATCGTGCGTGACCATGAGCAAAGCGCCTTCATACGATTTTAAATATTTCTCAAGCCATTCCACCGTTTCATGATCTAAATGGTTTGTTGGCTCATCTAAAATGAGCACATCTGCCGGCTGTATAAATGCCCGGGCAAGGGCGACTCTTTTTAACTGCCCGCCTGACAATTGTTTTACACGAGTAGAAAATTGTCGAACACCAAGCTTCGTCAAAATGGTTTTGGCCTTCACTTGTGCATCCCAAGCCTCAAGTTCATCCATCTGTGTCTGTGCTTTGAAGAGTTGATCTTGTAACACCTGTGTATTCGGCTCATTTTCCATCGCATGAACGGCTGCTTCATACGCTTTGACGGCTTTTAAAATCGGAGCATCGCCACGGAAGATATACTCAAACACAGTGATGTCTTCTTCAAAAACAGGATCTTGATCGACAAAAGCCACCGAAAATTGATTGGCATGAGTGATCGTTCCTTCGTCTGGAGATTCTAGGCCGGCGAGCAAGCGAAGCAGACTAGATTTACCGGTGCCGTTCACACCAACGAGGCCAATTCGCTCTTTCGATTCAATGGTTAACGCCACATCGTTTAACAACACTTTTTCTCCAAATGATTTATATAAATGCTGTGCAATGAGCAGACTCATCTGACCACCACCTTCATTGTTACTTTATGTGAAATGTTCTACCCTTGTAAAGCGACAGATGCGTTCTCCTGTAAACAAAGCCTTACTCTTTTTACAAGAATACGGGTAAGTGAGATTTTAAACGGGTACATTAATGAATAGCTGTCCACCTAAAAAGGAGAACAAATTTATGCTGTCATTTCTTACTGTTATCACCATTGTCATCGTACTAGGTATTGTTTCACAATGGCTTGCTTGGCGATTTCGCCTTCCTGCGATTGTCGTGATGGCGGTCGCAGGTCTCTTAATCGGACCAGCTTTCGGGCTCATCAATCCGGAACAACACTTAGGCGACCTTTTTAATCCGATCATCTCGTTGGCTGTGGCGGTGATTTTATTTGAAGGAAGTCTTCAATTGGATTTTAGAGAAATCAAGGGGTTACGCCTGCACATTTATCGTATTGTCACCCTCGGCGGTTTGTTGGCTTGGATATTCGGCAGCCTAGCCGCTCATTATGTTGCGGGTCTATCCTGGGCACTTTCGTTTGTCATCGGTGCCTTATTTATCGTCACTGGTCCTACCGTGATTATCCCTCTATTACGGCAAGCGAAGCTAAAGCCCAGGCCTGCTTCTGTATTAAAGTGGGAAGGCATTATTGTTGATCCACTTGGCGCGATTCTCGCCGTCTTTGCGTATGAGCTCGTGCCACTATTTTTTCCTATGAATGGCAATGAAGCTTCTGCTGATGTCCTTACCTTCTTTTTAGGGCTGGTGTTCTCGGTCACAGCTGGCTATTTGTCGGGTCGTGCGCTCACTTGGTTGTTTACACACGCAAAAATTCCTGAGTTTTTAAAGTCTCCTGTCGTGCTCTCTTTCGTCCTTGCTGTGTTTGCACTGTCTGATGAAATTATGCATGAAATGGGCTTACTTGCCGTGACGGCGATGGGGCTTACGTTAGCCAATCAGCATAAGGCATCGGTCAAAGACATTCAGCATTTTAAAGAAAACATTTCGATACTACTCACTTCGACCATTTTTATTTTACTCACAGCTTCCTTAAACAGGGAGGTTCTGAATGCCATTTTACAATGGCCAATCGTGCTTTTTGTCATCTTGATGCTCTTCGTCGTCCGCCCGTTATCTATCTGGATTTCTACCATCGGCACAAAATTAACTGCGAAAGAAAAAATACTGATTGGCTGGATCGCGCCGCGCGGTATCGTCGCCTTAACCGTAGCTGGTTATTTTGCCGAGAGCTTTGCCAAGGATGGGTACCCCGATGCTGAGTTGCTCATTCCGCTCACCTTCGCCCTGTCCTTCGCAACCGTCTGCGCCCATGGCTTTTCTATTCAATGGCTTGCTCGAAAACTGCAGCTAGCGAATGAGGAAGGGACAGGTGTTTTATTCGTCGGCAGTAACACCTTTACAATCAAGTTCGCGGAAGCCTTGTCTACGCACAAGGTGAACGTGCTGATCACAGATACGTCTTGGGAGCGGTTAAGCAGTGCCAGAAGACATGAGCTGTCAATTCATCAAGGTGAGGTTCTTTCCGATCACTACGATTTTACTTTGGATGTTACGCCTTACGATATCGTTATTTCCGCGACGGAAATTGACTCATATAATGCACTCGTCTCTCGTTCCTTCGTTCACGAATTCGGCAGCAACCATTTATATCAAACAAGCTTATATCCACGAGAGCCTTTTGCCCATGAAGAAATGCCGTCCTCAGTACTGGGACAGCAATTATTTCAAGAAACGCTCCATTTGCGCAAACTTATTTACTTGCTTGAGCATGAAAACTATTCAATCCAGACGATTCACCTAACAGAGGACACCCCATTAAAGCCCTACACCGAGGACATCGACGAGCGGACAATACAGTTAGCTGTTTTAAAACCGAACGACCAGCTCTATTTCTTTACGAACGATAAACAACCTCATATAGCTCAAGAAGATGTTCTCTTTATGTTGGCGCCCTCTGCAGAATCAAAGGATTAATTAAAAAAATACTTCTCGACTTCTTGCCAATTCGCAACGCGTGTAAAGTCATTAATATGATCGTTATGAGGCGCCGCATATAACAAGCCGGTACCTGAAAAAGCCCTCAGCTGTTTAGGGTTATCATCAATTAAGTAGTCCGCATGAATAATGCTTTTGTCTCCACAAAAAACAAAATTCTCTTCAGGGAGAAACGGAAAATGCTCCTTCAACCATTGGTATTTCGCATCAAAGGATGCAGGGACTTCCATTGCGGCTGTCGCAATAAACACTTCATGCTCTTTGTGCAGTCGCTCAATGACTCTCTGGCTGTCTTCAATGACAGGGAGATCACGGAAAAATGACGTATCATTAGATGGACGAAGAGTTGTTCTGTAAAGTTCGGACGAACGTCGTAAATTTTATTTCCCCTAAGCGACTCCGGCGTAATCGGTTCCTCATCCTGACAGTGTTCATTGCACAGCTCGATGAGTCGCATTCCTGTATCGGCCATGACTTCATCCATATCAATGGCAATTCGTGTCATTTTAAACCACCCTTTCCCATTCCTGTTGTGTAACATAGCTTCTTCCATTGTATCATAGATAAGACGAGCAGTTCCTATAGAGCCGCTCGGCTTCTTTTTTCTATTGCATCGTATGGACGACGGTTTTTTACAATTCTAAAAGCAAGGAAGGATCGTTTTCATAACATAACGTTAGATCGTGCAAGGCCCGTGTACAACCTACATACAGTAGCTTTGTATGAAAGGGATCATCACGATAATGGTCTTCATCCACATTCGTGAGCAAAACAGCATCAAACTCAAGCCCCTTTGCTAAATAGACTGGCATTACAGATATCCCTCCTTCATAGCGATGGTGTTCTGGAGAGATAAGTGTCGCTTGCACCCCTTGTTCTACAAGGGCTTTGTGAATCTGTCGGGCTTGTTTTTCCGTCCGCGTCAGCACAGCTAAACTCTGGAAGGACTGTGCCTCCTTTTGTTTCACCCACTCAAACGCATAAGTGCTTTGCTTTTTCATCACCTTGACCTCTTGCCCGCTTCGAAACACAGGCTCTGCCTGGCGGTCCTTTCCTCCGAGCCGCCGTAAAAAACGATTGGCAAAAGAAACAATTTCGTACGTTGAACGATAGCTTCTTTTCATTAAAGACACTTGCGGTGTGACAGAGAAGACTTCATTCAGCTCAGTCCAGCTCTCAACGCCGCTTTTCCCGTAAATCGCCTGCCCCATGTCCCCTAGAATCGTAAATGAAGCACCTTTAGTCACTTCATTTAATATCTTGATTTGGAATGGCGTGACATCTTGTGCTTCGTCAATCACAACATAGTCATAACGCTGCTGGAGCACTCCATTTAGTCGGTAATGAATCAATAATAGTGGCGCCAGGTCACGAACGGCTATTTTCTCTTCATTCATTAAACGAGCGTGCTCTTCAGGCAGTAACTGTTTTAATAGCTTCAAATATAATGTAAACGCATCTGTTTCTGGCCAGCTTGCCTTAAAGCTCCTTAGTCTCTGCTTTGCCTTTTTCTTAAAAGCACGCGCTTTCAACGGTTCAAAAAGGCGAGCCTCCTCGTCAATCCAGTGCTTGATTCGATCATGCAAGCGACGCATTTTGCTTGCTAACGGCTGTTGCGCTTGCCCTGCTGTCCATTGATTTAATTTTTCAATGGGAAGTGTCTTCCCGTGTCCCGCATCAAAAGGTTTGGCTACAGCAAAAGCCGTATGCGTCGCTAGCTCCGTTTCCAACTGTTTGCAAAAGGAGAATGACCCTAGGTCGTTTTCGTTTCTCAACTGTTCGTCTTCACTAGACTCAAAGGTGGCTCGTAGACGAGAAGCGCCTTCCTCTAAAGGGTACGGAAGGTCGAGCTGCGCGAGAGCCCATTCTGTAAACGTCGTTTGTTGTATGTCTCCCACACCAAGCTCCGGAAGCACGTCCGAAATGTAATCAAGGAACATTTGGTTTGGCGCAAAAATAATCATATGTTCTGCGCGCACTTTTTCACGATATTCATAAAGTAAATACGCCAGCCGATGAAGCGCCACTGTCGTCTTTCCACTCCCAGCAACGCCTTGAATGATGAGAGGCGCGTTGATCCTTTCGCGAATAATATCATTTTGTTCGGCTTGAATTGTCGAGACGATATCACGAAGTTTATCATCTTTATTTTCCTCTAACCGATATAAAAGAAATTCATCACCGCCCCCTGAATGGCCTTGCCCTCGAACGTACGTATCAACCATACGCTGCAATTCTGCTTGTCTGATTAACAGGTTTCGCTTCAAATAAATTTGCCCGTCGACCGGACCTTCTGGGGCCACATAATAGGCGTCATCACCTCCGCCTGTAAACCCATAAAATAGACTGGAGACGGGTGCACGCCAATCGATCACGAGCAGTGTGCCGTCTTCCGTGTCGTCAATGCCTGCTTTTCCAATGTAATAGGCGCGTACGTTGCTTTCTTCATCATTTTTAAAATCGAGACGCCCGAAATACGGTGAGCCCATCGCTCTCCTCAATTGCTCTTTTCTCTTTTCGCGGTGATGCTCTAACGCTTGTTCTGTCACATCATCGCCGATATATGGCGGTATCGCCTCTATCTCCTTCAGTTGTTCTTGAATATGACCACACGTTACAGACAAATACTGCTTTTCCTCTTCCCATCCAGCCAAAACGTGCTCCTCCTTTCGATTGCTCTTGTCTAGAGACTCCTTCTATTGTGCCTCGACAAAAAAAGAAATAGTAGACTTATAGTTTAAAATTTGCTAAGCTATTTAATGTACAAATACCTTCTTTAAATTTACATATTATGGTAATCATTGAACAAGTCCACGACGGTCTTGTTTTCTTTTAATTTTATAATGAAAACGAATACATTTCTTTTAGAGGAGGCGTTCCCTTTGAAACAAGTTGTGTGTGAACAACCGGATCATTTTTCTTTACACGTCTCAGCTCCCATCCCAGAAAGAAATACAGGTGAAGCGCTTGTGCGCGTGCATCATATCGGTGTTTGCGGAACCGACTTACATGCCTACAAAGGAAGGCAGCCTTATTTTGCTTATCCAAGAGTCTTAGGTCACGAGCTGTCAGGCGTGATCGAGGAGGTCTGTGATGACAGTGCCTTTCAGTCTGGAGATCGTGTTACTGTGATGCCTTACCTCTATTGTGACAACTGTTCTGCCTGTAAACGTGGGCGCGTGAACTGCTGTGAGTCGTTGCAAGTGATGGGCGTTCATGTAGACGGTGGGATGCAGGAGTGGATTACTGTTCCAGAACGACACTTGATTAAAGTTCCTGAAGACATCGACTTAGCTCACGCCTCGTTAATCGAACCGTTATCCATCGGTGCCCACGCCATTCGTCGAGCCAATCTCCAAAAAGAGGACACCGTTCTCGTCATCGGCGGAGGTCCCATCGGTCTTGGTGTCATGGCGTTTGCTAAAGAAAAAGGGGCTCACGTCATTGCGATGGATATGAACGAACGCCGACTTCAGTTTTGTCAAACGTGGGCACAAGTGGATGAGACGATCTTAGCAGGAGATAACCCGAAAGAACAATTGCTGGCGGCGACTGGTGGTCTGTTACCAACAACAGTGCTGGATGCTACAGGAAATGTCTCGTCCATGAATCAATCTTTTTCTTATGCTAGCCATGGCGGACAGGTCGTCTTCGTTGGACTCGTCAAAGACCACATCCATTTCTACCACCCAGACGTACACAAAAAGGAGCTTTCCCTCCATATGAGTCGGAACGCCACCTTTGAAGACTTTCGCAACGTCATGTCTTCTTTGGAAAACGGGTCGATTGACCTTTCAAGCTATATTACCCACCGCGCCCCGCTCGAGGAAGTCCCTGAGAGATTTGACCAGTGGCTTAATCCAGAATCAGAAGTCATTAAAGCGGTCATCGACGTCTTCTAATGATTGGTAGGTCTACACTGCCAAATCGGGAAGTCGAGTACTGTAGTTCATAAGAGGACGAGGAAGACAGCCGGGCGACCAATGTGCGGGTTTGCCAGACTAAAACAGGCGGTTACCTTTACTCAAAGGCATCCGCCTGTTTTTCTTAATGAATCAGCCCACTCTCCATCGCTTCAACCTGCGCCTTTGCCCCATAATACGCAAGCCTTTGCAAAGCCATGTGCGCCATTTCTACCTTCAGCTGATCCAGTTTGAGGGGCAAATCGCTTCATTAACCGTTCCTCATACGAAAAATGAGGCAGGAGAAGTCATGGAAGAGCTAAAAAAAGAACTAGCCAACCTCTACCCTCGTGAAGGCATCGTGAAGGCATACCTATCTTTTCTTAAATCTCTACCGCCATTAACTGAATCGATAGAGCTGCTGGAAGTACGCTTAGAAGACTTTCATCAAGGAGCATAAAAACACTAGAATAAAGCGTAGACAACATCTGATTGGTTGTCTACGCTTTATTTATAGTGGTGGATGAGAATATCTTTTCGGTTTTCCTGAAATTCTTGATCTAAAAATTCGGGACCAAACGGCGGTGTCAAGCGTTTGTCATCAGGTATAAAAGCCTTGCTTTCTTACTAAACTACGTCAGATGTGGCGCTTTATTGGCATCCGCTTGCCAAACTCTCTGTACAGAAGTCGCAATACCAGAAGACAACGTAAGCTTGAAAACATCTGGATTAGACAACTGCTCCCATTCAGCAAAACCGAACCTTTCGTCTATTTTCCTAAGGAGTAAAGCGAGCAGATTGCCATGAGTCACAAGCATGACTGCCCCTTCACGCTTCTCAACAGACTCTTCTAAAGCCTCCCATCCCCTTTTCGCGGCTTCTTTGCTTGACTCACCACCATCAAGCGTAAGCAATGGATCGTCAAATGATGCCGCCAACTTTTCTTTCCAGTCATCGATCGGTTTACCTGACAAACGGCGCTCCTGTAGACGAAAGTCCTGGATAATAGGTAGCTTTTTATCTAAAGCCACTTGCTCAACGGATTGTATAGCGCGTTTGAAAGGACTTGAATAAATTGCGTTAATCTTTTTATCGGCAAAAAACACCGCTAAACGATCACTTTGTTTCACGCCTTCCTTTGTCAAGGGCGCTTCCGCATCTTGGGATTCCGCCTGACAGTGACGTACTAAATAAACGGTCATTTCATTTTCGTTCATACGATACTCTCCTTCATCAACAAAGGATATTCATGTAGTTTCCCTTCATAAACCAACTGTAAATCTGGGTGCTGTAAAAAATCATTTGGCACAACTAACGACGTTTTCACGTCCCATAAAGGGACCTCACTTTTTTTAAGGAGTTCAGCAACAAATTGTGAACAAAAATAAGCATTTTTCATAGCCAAAGGCAAATCAAGCATGATACCAAATAAGCCAATTAAATTGTAGCGGTATAACTCTTTATTTTGCTCAAAGTGCTGCAGAAGAGAACTAATTCTACAATGCTCCTCTTCTGAAACCTTTAATTTTAAAATCGCACAGCGTGTTTCTGGGAAGTGTTTAAACATCCCTTGGTTTACATTCTCTTGGACGAACCCACCCCATACAGGCACATAGAGATGCTTGCGACCAAAACTATACATTTCATTTAAATGCAAATCCATAGAAATGGAGACATGATTATAAGGAGCACCCGTATAAAATTTAATGAATTTATTAATCCACGAGCCTGTTTCTGTCAATATGATGTAAACACAACGTTTAGACATAATCTCACTACCCATCTCGCTTCTTTCCTATGCATCTATATATACGAAATTTATCACGATAGGTTTCACATAACTATCGTGAATTCGTCTTTATAGACATCAGACCGAAGTCGGAGGGCATTTGAAAAATACATAAAAACAGTGATAATAAACGGTTTCTTTTCCTTTCTCTAATATTCTGAAACCTTTATTTGCATAAAATTCTACCATTTACCTTAAAAATCCTCTTAATCAAAATGAAAAATTCCTCTTTTCTGATATTTACCGAGTTTCATTTCGCTGAATTTCAAAGCCGGCTCCAAATCGAACCAGCTTTGTGCTGTTACTATTTTGATCTAGTCACTACTTCCATATTTCTCGGGCAATAATTCCATCACATTGCACTTTTTCACGTTACCTTTATACGGGAGGATGACATCAATATTGTCACCGTAATCGCTAATAAGTTCACGACACATGCCACAAGGCGCCACCACCCAGCAATGGTCAATATCCTCATGCGGATGAGGATGGGCAACAGCAACAATGGCATCAAATTCGTGCGCTCCCTCAGAAATTGCTTTTCCGATCACTACAGCTTCAGCACATACGGCAATTCTCCCTACATTCGCTTCTAAATGAACAGCAGTAAAAATGTCACCATTTGACGTCCTAACAGCAGCGCCAATATGGTGTTTTCCGAAACGGTATTGCTTTTCAATGACCTCTTCTGCTGCACGAACAAGCTGTTCGTCCGCTTCTGTCAACGGTCTTTCTTTTATCATATTATTCTCTCCTTTCTTAAAGCGACTTCTTCATCATACAGACTGAAGTGTTTATTGCATACCATACTTAGACAGGCGGATGAGCATTTATATTTATAATCCAAGCAAAAGATCGGCTCATTACATATCAAATATAGAAATTGCAAAAAGGGGGGGAATTATTTTGGGAAAAAGACGACCTTGTCCATGTGAAATCTGCCGCACGAAATGTAAAAAGAAGTGTAAATGTATTTGTCCACCTGGACCACCGGGACCGCCGGGATCACAGGGGCCACAGGGGCCACAGGGACCGCCCGGACCGCCTGGCATCAGCCCAATTTATTTAGCGGCCGAAACCGTACAAAGCGGACATTTTTTAGGTTTAGGAACATCTGATCTCGATTTTATCGAGAGTACTGTTGTCATTCCGCAAAGCGCCACCATTTCAGGATTGGTTTTGAACATTCGTGATGAGGTTCTTACCGCAGCGGAAAGTGTAACGGCTGAGATTTATGTAAGCACAAGTTGTGGGTTTATTGCCCCTACAGCCACTGGAATTACCGCCACTGTCATGGGGCCGAACAACACAACTGAGCCAAACTGCTGCGCCGTTGGAACCGGCACATATATGGTGGAACAATGTGATTTAGTATCCGTGCGGATTACGCACAGTGGAAACGAAGCTTTAATGGACGGTGCCGCGGTCACAATATTATTTTCCTAACTCGATTAGAAGAGCTTTCTCGCAAAAGCTCTTCTTTTAATTTCAAGTGCTCAATTATTGGCACTTCTGGTGGATTCATCTTCGCTGGCAACTGATCTAATGAGAAAAAACGTAAATCTTGAACCTCATGAGCATCAAAACGTCATTTTCTAATATATTCGCGACACAGATAAGCTGCTGTTACATTATAAGCCTCATCTCCATGGGGGTATTTGTAGTACATTTCTTCACCAGAGAAAACACCCATTAGCGTGAGCTTCTCTGCCCGAAGACCAGTCTCCTCATATAGCTCTCTGCGAGCAGTTTCTTCTACACTTTCTCCCAATTCTAGTGAACCTCCTGACAATCCCCAGCAATGATTGTCCTTCCGTCGTTGCAAGAGAATTTGTTTTGCATCATTGATGACGATGACACATGCACCGACGAGCAGCAACGGACGGCTACCGACGACTTTTCGCAGTTCCGTAATGTACCCCATACTAACCTCCCTCAATCCTCTCGTCTATGCTACGCGTTTTAGACTTTAGCCTCATCTCTGCCGCTTTCACATGCACCTATTATAAAAAAATGGCTTGATTGAATGTGTAAGAGCACGTCACATGAGGAAGCTCCCTAGCAAGGATGTTCGAGATTGTATGAATATCATCCTGTCTCTTCCCCCCTCTATTCTAGCCACTCCAATTGACGATCACTCGGCTCAAATAAGCCCGTATAAGGATCAAACCGGTACACCTTATCCTCTTGCTCGACCTTAAGGTAAACGTAATAATAAGCGTTGGTCATTTGGAGAAACGAGCGTTGATCAAAGCCAATTTTGTCGACGCGAGCTGGTGGTACTTCTGCTTGCACAGGTGCACCGAATGTTTCAGCAGCATACGCCTCCACCTCTGCAACCGCCTGCTCGTACGTATAATGGGGGAGATTTGTATAAAAATATGTCCCTACCCCTGCAAAAATAATGAACGCCAGCACATATGCCGTCATCAATTTTTTCATCTTGCTCACTTTTTTAAACAATACAATACCGACCAGCAGACAGACAATTAATACCACACTGCACAGTACGAAAAAGTCGTCCCCGTTTAAGATATTTAAATACTTTTTATCAGGTAAAATAAAGAGAAGCCGACCGCCAACGGTCACGAGCAAGATAAAAACAATATTTAAAATCGTTATTTTTCGATCTTTCTTCAATGAATCTCCTACCCATCATGAAGATTTACTGAAAACAGTTCTATTTCGTCATTTGTGGTGACTCAGGGTGATATTGCATAAACTCAATGCGATTTCCATCTGGATCTCTCACCCAACATTGCCTATTTTTATCGAGTCCTTGCTTCACCTCTACATCTAACGAAACCCCTTTGCTTTTTAATTCGCGCGCAAAAGAAGTCATATTCTCCACTTCCAGGCATAAATGGTTATAGCCAATCGTTTTTTGATCAAGAGCAGGGCTCTTCTCTCCCCCATAAAACAGCTCGATAAATTGCCCTTCACAAATTTTTAAATACACAATCCAAGGCTGCTGATGTTCATCTTGCAGCTCAAATAGCTTCGTAAACCCGAGCTTGTCACAATAAAAATCTAACGACGCCTCCATATCTTTCACCGTGTACGCCGTATGGGCGATACCTTTAATCATGACATCCGCCTCCTAAATATATTTATTATGAAGCTTATGTTGAACAAAGGTGTAGACGTTCTATTCTACTTGAAATGTTTAAGAAGTTGTGAACATGTCAGCCTGATTTCTAAGAAATAATCACTGCATGTTGGCACGTCTATTTAAAGCCTCTACTTCTCTTTCAATCGTGTCAACGTCGATTCGCTCAAACAATGGCTTAACATGTTTTACTGTCGTCGCATACGTCCCCACCGGATACCAAGTCCAATCAGACAACCCAATCATGTCCTTGACAGCTTCACTTGAGAACGGTAAAAACGGATGCAACAGCTGAGCAAGATTGGCAATCAAGTACGTGCACGTCGCGAGTGTATGTTTACAATCGTCAGGCGCTTCCTTGATTTGGAGCCACGGCTGTTCTGTATCGAAATATTTGTTTGCTTTGCGAATCAAGGCAAACACGCCTTCCAGCGCCTGTTTAAAATGAGCCGCTTCAATAAGTTCACTCGTCTGACGATAGCAGTCAAAAACGTCACGTTCAATTTGCTGATCAACTGTACCCTCGGGAATGACACCCTCATATGACTTTACGATAAATTTTAACGTTCGATTCACAAAATTTCCATATGCACCTAACAATTCACCATTGTGACGATAGATAAACTCTCTCCATGAAAAATCCGCATCACGCTGCTCTGGGGCGTTGATCGTTAAGAAGTATCGAATCGTATCAGGGTGATATTTTCCGATCAAATCAGGCAGCCAAACCGCCCAATTTTGACTCGTTGACAGCTTTCGTTTTTCAATCGTTACATACTCATTTGAAACGATGTGCGTCGGCAAGCCGGCAATATTTAGCCCCATTAACATTGCCGGCCAAATGAGGGCATGAAACGGAATGTTGTCCTTTCCGTGGACGTAATACGACCTCGTGTCTCTATGCCAAAACGGCTCGTCATCCTTGCCATTCTGTTGTGCCCACAGCTGACTTGCCGAATAATACCCAGCGACGGCTTCAATCCAGACGTACAGCTTTTTCTCTTCGTACCCTTCGACGGGGACCGGTACACCATTTGGCAGATCGCGTGACACCGCTCGATCGTGCAGTCCTTCGTTTAGATATCGCTCACACAATTGAAGCGCATTGTCACGCCAGCGTACTTGTTCACTTGCTTCGTGAACGTAGTCTTCGAGCTTTTGTTGAAATGCGCTTAATGCGATGTAAAAATGCTCGGTCCGTTTGGCGATTGGTGTATCACCACACAGCTTACATGACTTCTCAAGCAACTCTAACGGATCTAAGAGCTTGGAACAATGATCACACTGATCTCCTCTGGCCTCTTTGCTACAATTCGGGCAGGTCCCCTCAACGTATCGATCCGGTAAAAACTGTACGCACGTTTGGCAAAACGCCTGCTCGATCTCTTTTTGTACAAAAACCTCGATCTAACAGCTCTAAAAACATCTTTTGCACGGTTTGATGATGATGCTCTCTATCTGTACGTGTATAGCAATCGTACGTAAATCCTAACGCTTGAAAGCAACTAAGGAATTCCTCATGATAACGGTCGGCAATGTCCTTTACCGAAACACCCTCCTGTTTCGCCCGAATCGTAATGGGCGTGCCGTTACAATCACTCCCGGAAACATAAAGAACCTGGTCTCCTTTCATACGATAATAGCGCGCTAACACATCTCCTGACAGTAAGCTGGCGACATGCCCTAAATGAAGCGAACCATTCGCGTATGGCCATGCGCCTCCAATCAACACATTCATTTTACTTTCCTCCTTTTTTGCATAGAAAAAACCCCGCCCAAAGACAAATAGTCTAAGGACGAGGTTGACTAAATCCCCGTGTTACCACCTTCATTTACGAACCACTCACATGGTTCGTCTCCATAAGTACGGAACAAAAATGTTCTTATACTCTGGCATTTGTAACGAGTGCCACATCTCGTCATCGCCTTACTGACATGTGTAAGCTCGGCGATGCTGCTCAGAGACCATATTCAATCAAACATTCTCTGCTTCTTTTCAGCAAACGAAGCTCTCTGTAAAAAAATGACCTTGATTTACTCTTCTCATCATTGCATTTCTTATTGAATCTTATTTTACCATAAGAATGGCAAATGTATGCTTTATGATACAATCTTTGTGCTATCCTTTAGAGACGAACAAGCGTTAAAAAAGGAGTGGTTTCCGATGAACACTAGCTTTGATCACATGATCACATTTGATACTGAAGTTGACATGGCCTATATTCACTTAACTGAGCCGCTGAAATGTAAAATCACATCAACTGAAGAGGTATCTGTCAACCATTGGATCATGGTCGATATGGGCCGTGAAGCGCCCATCATCGGCATCGAATTAGACGGTCCGTGCGCAAAGAAAATACAAGCAGTGCCGCTTGAAGACCGGACTTTTACAACCGCATCAACTCGTGCTGGCGAACGTTATTTCTTCTTCAGACTGGATCAGCAACCGATTAAAAACACCTTCTCCTTCCAAGGGAGAGAGGAAGTCAAATTTCTTTTTGCCGATGAAGCGTGCACAGACTTTATTGGCGTCGAAGTGTACGGAGACAATCCATATTACGACGCCTATTTAAGCCGTTGAGCTTTTTTCTTTAACATCCTGTATAAAAAAAGCAGGATGTTTATTATTTGCTCTGCAATCAGCAAGACTTTCGCCTCTTTTCCTCCCTTTATCCAATGCATAAATCCGTACTGATCTTCTCACACTACATATAGTTTCAAAATACAACGGGGGAGGTGAGGCTAAAATGAGTAGAATTACGATGCCGCAGCTCTTTGCCATTTTCCTCTTAAGCACTGGCTTGAATAACCACGTCATCGTCATTCCTGTCCTCATTAGAGCTGCTGGAAGAGATGCATGGATTAGCATCTTAATCGGCTACGCACTGATTCTCATTTTGTCCCCATTGTTTTTATACGTATTGCGACAGTTTCGTGATCAATCTCTGTTTGACTGGTTATCCGAAAATTATTCCGACCGAATAAGTAAACTCATGGCAGCCTTAATCTCTATTTTCCTTTTTATCGCTGGCTGGATCACATTAAAAGAGACGATCCTCTGGACAAATGAAACGTATTTATTTTATACACCAATGGTCGTAATCGCTTTACTCATCTTAGCTTCATCGCTTTACATATCGTTTGGAAAGCTTAATATCATCGCCATTTGTGCCGGCATCCTGCTTCCATTAGTCGTGCTGTTCGGCGTTTTTGTTGCACTTGGGACGATCCCCGACAAACAATATCAGCTCGTGGCGCCTGTCCTTGTGGAGAACGATTGGTTTGACGTTTTTCATGGAGCCGTCTATTCGTTTGGTTCGATCATGGAACTGCTGTTTCTCGTCTTACTTCAGCACCAAGTCGTGCAGCAGATCAAATTTAAGCATTTTATTGCCTTATTGATCTTTCTAATGATTTTAACGGTAGGACCATTAATTGGGACGATTGCTATTTTTGGAGTGGATGAAGCTGCGAACCTACGCTATCCAGCCTTTTTTCAATGGCGAATTGTCGGCATAGGCAATTATTTCAATCACCTTGATTTCTTATCGATTTATCAATGGTTATCAGGCATCTTCATCCGCTTAGCGCTCATTCTATATTTAATCACGCATTCTTTTAAAGTCACCGATACAAAAAAGCGTTTCCGAATTCAACTTACCATCGCTATTGTTTATCTGTTATCAATCATGGCGCAAATCTCGGATGAACAATTTCTCTCTTTTTTATCACGCTATTATTACTTGGGAAGTGGCATCTTTGGCATCAGTTTCGTTCTGCTTCTCTTCGTATTTATAAAAATCCCTAAAAGAGGTGAGAACACAAATGGGAAAAACAACTAAAACGAGAGAGGAATTTATCAAGCATCTGTTTCGCAACAGTTCGGATGTTGTTGTGGAAATACATGACATTTTTAATGAGTCAAAAATAAATGAGATGCTCGTCATTTATTGTCAAGGGTTAGCGGACACGAAGATGTTGATGGACAGCATTCTCCCAGACATTCAAACGAACTATTATTATCACGGCTTAAAGAGTATGAGAAGCATATCCCCCTCGGAGAAAGTTTTTTCGCAAACGGATGATATGGAGCAAGTGCTCACTGAAAAAGTATTTAATGGATTTACCGCGATTATTATCGCTGAATACATTTACTTTTTTAATACGGCGAATCCACCGAAGCGAAATCCTGAGGAGTCAAATTCAGAGGTATCTGTCCGTGGGCCAAGAGATGCGTTCGTTGAAGACATTCAATCCAATTTTGCTTTAGTTAGAAAGCGTGTTAAATCAAATTCACTTGTCACTAAATCCTTTGTCATTGGAAAGCGTAGCCGCACCCAAGTACAATTGGTTTATTTAAGTGATATTCAAGATGAGAAGCTCATCGACGATGTGACTGAACGCTTAAATCAAATTGATATTGATTTTTTATCAAGTGATAATCAATTGTTAGGTTTACTTGGACACTCCCATTATTCACTTTTTCCTCTGTTAGAGTCTGTCTCGAGACCTGACGGCGTCGTGACGAGTTTGTCTAGAGGACGATTTGCCATTTTTATTGACAATGTTCCTAATGTCATTGTTGCACCAAGTAATTTAAGTCTTTTTTTAAAAACGTCTGAGGACGAGTATACGCCATTTTATTATGCGACGTTTGAAATTCTTCTTCGTCTGACTGGCCTTCTCATTTCCTTATTTCTTCCTGCCGCCTGGGTCGCCTTGACCTCCTATAACGTTGACCAGATTCCGTTTCAAATGCTGGCTACGATCGCTTCATCCCGGATCGGTATACCTTTTAATTCGACAATTGAGATTTTAATCATGCTCGGCTTATTCGAGCTCTTTCGTGAAGCGGGCGTCCGATTACCTAAGCCAGTCGGACAAACGGTCGCTGTCGTTGGCGGGCTCATTGTTGGTGACGCAGCGATTAGAGCTGGTTTGACCTCCCCGACAATGCTCGTCATTACAGCAATTACCGTTGTCGCTACGTTTACCCTCGGCAACCAAGCACTGTTTGGGACCGTCTCTATCATTCGAGTGGTGTCGTTACTGTTTGCTTCTGTCTTAGGGATGTTCGGCTTTTTAATTAGCGTGTTTTTGACACTAGGGTATTTAGCAAAGCTCGAGTCCTTTGGTATTCCTTACTTAAGCCCTGTTTCTCCATTTGTCCGTGCCGATTTCGTAAAGGCGTTTACTAAACCTCCTGTGGTTAAGCAAAACAAACGTGCCGCTATTTTGCATCCAAAAGACGGCGACAGACAAGGTGAAGAATGATGAAACCTCTCAAAATTGTACTATTTTGCAGCTGTTTACTTTTCATATTAACAGGTTGCTGGGACGCTAAGGAGATTGGCGAAGTGAATTATGTCACTGCCTTAGGCGTTGATTACGCTGATGAACAATATATCATTTACGCACAAGTACTGGACTTTTCCAGTGTAGCCAAACAGGAGACTGGAAAAGCAGCGCAAGCCTCGCCTGTTTTCATTGGCAAAGGCACGGGTTCAACCGTTCATCATGCCATTGATGAATTAACACGAACATCCCAACAACCGATGAATTGGTCACATGTCGCTGCCATTGTCTATTCAGATAATCTCTTAAAAGCTGGTATGAATCAAGTCCAGGAGTCACTACAAAAAGATGGTCAATTGCGCTACACATCATGGATGTTTGGCACAAAAGACCCTATCGAAGAGATATTGAGCGTCACAGGCTTTTTCCAACTCCCGCCTGTTTATACGATGATCTACAAACCGATGGACATATTTATCGAAAATTCGTATGTCAAACCGCTTCGCATGCATTCATTTGTTGCGAGCTATAATGAGCCTGGCGGGTCTGCTTTGCTTCCCTCCATTCGTATCAATACAAAAAGTTGGCAAGAAGCGCAAAAACAAACTGAACCAAAAAAAACGTATGAAATCAATGGCGCGTTTCCGGTGTACCATGGTAAAAGCGAGGAGATGTTAACTTATCAAGATTTGCTAGGACTCCGTTGGGTAGAAAATACAGCGAGAAATACGTCCGCTCCTATTGTCCAAGACGATGAGAACATCGGCTCTGTAGATGTCTTTGATCCTTCAGCAACATTTGAAGTCATCAAAAAAGATGGTGATTTTCGTTTTAATATTGCAGTAAAAGCTAAAGGATCGCTAACCGACATTAATCACCCTTTACCTACAAACGACATCGAAAAGCTTGTCGAAGCCCAAATCGAAACAGAAATACGCCAAACGTTTTTGCACAGCCTTGAGAAAAAAGCGGACGTGTATAATTTAAGAAACAAGCTCTTTCGAAATGGCGTACCACCGGAACAATTAGATGAGCATACCATTACTGCAGATGCACTTGATACGATTTCAGTTGAATTTTATTTAGAAACGAAAGGGGTGACAGACCGATAAAGATCAGTAGCCTAGCACGGTCTGGTATTTAAACAAAGCATCCGTTTCACACTACGTGAACGGATGCTTTGTCGATAAACACGCTTGTTCGGTGCTGTCATTTCACCTGTGGAGAAAGTCTAACATCACTTTGACTTCACACTGACGAACAGACGCTGTTCTCTTTTCTTTATTTTGTGATGAAACGAGCTTGTTCTAACAGCTGAACAATCATCTGGACAGCTTCTGCACGCGTCATCGTCGCTTCTGGTTTAAAGGTGAAATCTTCGTATCCATGGACAATATCTAACGAAGATAAGGTGTTAATCGCTTGTTGCGTAGCATCGGTCAGATGATTTACGTCTGTAAAGGAACGCTCTGTTTGTCCCTCTTCTGGCATCTCCATTGATATGAAATCAATCACATTGGCAAGAATGACAGCTGCTTCGTCACGAGTGATTTCTTCATCTGCCTGGAACAATCCTTGGCGATCGCCTTGAAGAATTCTCTCCTCTATCAGTGCTTGCAACGCGCCTCTGTACCAATCATCTTTTTCAACATCCGAAAATGTCTGCGCATCCGAGCTCTCCATACCTAGCCCTAAACTTCTGGCAACGATCGTAGTAAACTCTCCCCGTGTAATCGTATTTTCCGGTTTAAAGCTCCCATCTTTATACCCTTTCACAATGAGCTTATTGCCAAGTAAGTGTGCAGTATCTTCCGCCCAGTGACCATCCATATCTGTAAAGGCAACCTCATGTCGAATAACTGCGTACGACCCATCTCCCCGGTGCTTCAAGATAGCGATATTCTCTCCATCGACGTTAGCAAAGACTGTAGGGACGGGTGAGATTGTACCATCGTCATGGACGATCACCCCAACAGCTTGGTGACCCGATAACAATGGATCGACAGCAAACGCCCGATCCGTATACGAGGAACTAAAAGGTTCGACGTTAAATGTTTGCTCACCAGTGGAAATGGCAGCGGTAAACTCAAACACCGGTGTTGCTAATGTTGTTTTCCAATCTTGGCCTGCGAATGCCCATGACTCTTCAATATGCACTTCCACTTGCGCATCAAGCGCTGCTTCTTCACTAACACCTAATTGCTGCGCGAGATCGGCAACATTCAGAGCATCTGCCCGAACAGAATACTCTACATCGCCAGCTTTAATGATAAACACATGGTCTTCATTGTGCGCAAGAGCAGTGCCAATATCACGTACTGTGAGCAACACCTTTGCACGATTATCTTTGAGTTCCACTGGAATCACAAACGCACGTGCCTCTTCAGAATCAGTCAGTTGCTCAAGCAGTGCTTCGCTGTCGAGTGTAACAACTGCTCCCTCATCAGCATTTTCACTGCTCACAATCACTTTAGGATTGACAACAACTACGTTTTGTACTGGCGTGATCGGCTTTATCAACGGTACTTCGTTTTTTTCGTCTTCATTTTCCTCTTGAATCTCTTCTCTGTCCTTTGGCTCTTCTTTTTCTTCCTTAGGACCTTCGTAGCGTGAGCCGCCACCCGTTCTTTCCTTTTCAGCACGGGTCACAGTAATGGTGTACTCTTTTTCGGTCCCATCCTCTGCCGTCACTGTAATCGCTACTGTATTTTCTCCTTCTTCTAATTCAATGGCCGATGAAGGAAACCCATTTTCTACAGTCGTACCATTAATGTCTACTGTAGCCATGCCTTGATCGACAGTGGGCGTCACAGTAAGTTGACTGACGTCGTATTCGACCTCTAGTGAATAATCTGTCGTGTCCGGTGAAAAGTCAGGCGTCAGCATGCCCGCACTAAGGTCCAATGCCCTTAAATTCGCATTTTCGGACAACACAGTCACCTTACCAGCATTAAACGTCGCTTCCAATTCTTCGTCATTTTCATCGATCAGTTCAGAGGAAGCAAAATCGATAGGAAGATCTCCTTCGCCTTCCGCAATCTCAAAGTCCACTGTAAATAATTCACCGAGCTCCGTAAGACTCTCGTCAAATTGGCCGTTAATCACATGTTCATTAACGTCAAAGCTTGTCGCTCCACTTTGATCTTTCACTTCAATCAACGTCAGCGCATTCGGATCATAATCTAATTCAATCGTGTATGCTTGGATTCCTGATGTAGAAGCGTCAAGTTTGACCGGAATCTCAACGGTGTCACCTATTTTGCCCGTCACATGACCTGCACTGACGGACACCTTTCCTTGACGGAACACGTCAATGGTATATGTCTTTGTCGTGTCATCTTCTGCCGAAACAACGACTTCTATCGTATTCGTACCAACATCTAACTCGATATCACCTGACGACTGACCACTCTCTACGTCTTGATCATCAACTGTAACCTCTGCCTTGTCGTCTGCTACCGTTGGTGTAACAGAAATCTCCGTTACTTCATTTGCCACGCTTGCCGTATAATTCGTTTTTTCAGACGCAAAATCTTCATTCAGTTCACCTTGACTCAACGTAACATCGCTTAAAAACGCATTGTTGGAAGGAATGACTTCAGTTGTGGCACTCGCTGCCTCTTCTCCCGTACCATTCTCATTTTTTGGAACAACTTTGACTAAAATCACTTTGCCTATATCAGAAGCTTTGATCGTATACGTATTCTTCGGTGAAGCTGGCTGTACTTCTGTTTCATTCTCTCCTTCATGATCATAGCTAAAAAAGGCATACGTCGTCCCTGATTCTTCATCACCATCTTCATCTTGATAACCAGAGGTTGCTGTTAACTTTTCACCGACTCGTGCCGTTCCTGTTAGCGACGGAGAGGCGGTTGGTAATGCATCTTCGTGTAGTTCACCTTGCAAATACTGATACAAACTTTGATTTTCCAATGTTAGAATATCTAACTTTCCATCACTGTTAATATCATAGAGCATCAGCTGCGTCGGCCAGTGAGAAAACGTTTCTAAAGATTGATCTGGTGTCTCATTGAACGTTTCTGCGCCTTGGTTTAAGTAGATATCAATTTTTTGTGACAATAGGACAATATCAAGTAAGCCATCGTTATTAACATCTCCAACTTGGATACCTCGATAGATCAAGCTATCTTTACGTAATGTCTTTCTATCAAAACCATCGTTAGCGCTATTTCTTGTAAACAAGATCACTTCGCTTTCAGACTGGCCGTTATCATTTCTGACAAGTACAAAATCATCGTATCCATCTTGATTAAAATCGCCGACAGAAACATACAAAGCCCTAAAAGAAGACCCGTCATGCGGAATCCTTTCTTGCTCAAATGTTCCGTCACCATTCCCTAATCCAACGGTATAATAATGGCCCTCATCAGGATAAGGAGCATAATTGGCAATAAAATCAAGATGACCATCCTCATTAAAATCGCCGACATCAACACTGTTATTTCCAATATTAGACTTATTATCAATGCTGGTGTTTTGTATAGAAGAAAACTTAACTTGATCCTCTGTGCTTCCATTGACTCCTAACAGTACTCCGGAGTTCGTAAACCAAAGTACATCAGGCTTTCCATCATTCGTGAAATCTCCTGATACGATGCCTTTCCCATAAAAAGAAGAATTGTTCAACTCAAATGTCGAGCCAACCCGATCTAGCCGACTGTCAGTAGGATTCCATTGATAAACATAATTCCCACCATTCGGTCCTGCTGTAACTAAATCTAAATAACCGTCTTCGTTTAAATCTACAAATTCCGTTCCATAAAATGACTGTTCCTCTCGAGCAGAAGGCGATTGATCGCTTTTCTCTTCTCCTACATCCCGTAAAAGCTTTAATTGAGTCTCCGTTTTGTAAGGATCTCGATCCACCACATGGATTTCTTGACCAAACACATGTACGCCGTCTTTATCCTTACCAATGGACACTGCAGGTATTGACCCGATAGCTTCCTCCGATACTTTAGTACCTTCCTCAAAGAAAATCGTTGGTCTGTCTTCTGCATATGCGTTAGGTTGCTCTCCGACAATGCCAAAGCCTGATATGACTAGTATACAAACGAGCACCCTATACATGAGTCGGCGACCTCTTCCTTTCTTACGATTCATCCCATCACCTCTTCATTTTTTGTAGCTAAATTATACTAAAATCCTTCTTAACAAAAACTTAACGAGGGAAAAAAGACCTATAAAAAGGGAAGATTTGATGAGCTTCCCTACAGAGTAAAGAACAAGTTTAATCTAGATTTTTTCTACATCTTTTTAGTTGTCAACCTAAAAACTTTCTCTATTCTTCATCCTATTACCCAACATTCGGCCCCTCGTGACTGCTCACTGATTTCGTTGCTCGTACAAGGCGGATCAATCTGTATTGTTTCCCCGGTTCCTACGCTTCGGAAACGTAAGCGTCACTATCGTACCTACGCCTGGCTCACTCTTTATCATTATAGCTCCCCCAATGATATGCCCCATTCGCTGTTGGATATTTTTCAGTCCAACGCTTTCTCCACAATGTTCTCCTTGTAATAAAGCCTGGAGCTTTTCTTTAGACATCCCTGCACCATTATCTTCAATGACAATTTGGACATGGCCATTATCCTCTACAATGGACAATGTCACTATGCCTCCTTCTGCCTGCTTAAGAATCCCGTGACGAATGGCATTTTCTACGAGTGGCTGAATCATCAACGGCGGAATATCGAGAGAAAAACCTTCGGGAATATCTTTGACAAACGCAATTTTTCGCTGAAAACGTGCTTTTTCAATTTCGATATATGCCTGAACGAGCACCATTTCCTTTTCAAAAGGAATGAGTTGATCTGTATTCGCAAACTGAAAGCTGCCGCGTAAATAATCGGCCAAATAAGCAATCACATCCCTTGCTTTATCAATATCTGTATAACTTAATGAGGAGATCGTATTAAACACGTTGAATAAAAAGTGTGGTTTAATTTGCGATTGTAAAAAAGCCACTTCAAAATCGATCGCTATTTGCGCAGAATACTTCATCATCAGTAGATTTTCCACTCGTGCTAATATTTCTGAGACATCAAAGGGTTTTGGTAAAAAGTCATTTGCGCCAGCTTGAAACGAGGCAAGCTTTTCTTCTGTATGATGGCTGGCTGTCACCATTAAAATCGGTAACTCAATACTTTTATATTGTCGACGAACGTGTGTGCAGACGTCATAGCCGGACATCCCTGACATCATTAAATCTAAGATGATAAGATCAACTTTTATTTCTTGAACGATCTCAAGTGCTTCAACTCCGCTTTTTACTGCGATAACTTTATATTGTTCAGACTCCAATAAGTCAATAAGCACTTTTAAATTCGCAAAACGGTCATCGACAACTAAAATGGTAAACCTTCCTGTTAGTTTTGAAATATAGGGGGTTTTAAAGAGCATTTCACGTCCATCATCTTCATCAACAGCAGCCGTTTGTAAAGGGGAAACTGGCTGTTCTTTAGTCATCGGAAGGATGCATGTAAAGGTAGAGCCCTGTCCTTCGACCGAGGTGACCTCAATGCGACCACCTTGAAGATTCGCCAACTGTTGCACGATGCTTAGACCTAACCCTGCTCCTTCCTCGTCATGAAACTGCTGAAAAGGAGAGAAAATATTGCTTAACTGTTCTTTAGTCATGCCTATTCCCGTATCAGTAACAGAAACTTCCACCATCCCGTCCCGAACAACAGCAGCCAATGTCACCTGACCACGTTCAGTGTATTTTAATGCATTATCGATCAAATTACTGATCATTTGGCGAAAACGAACTTCATCGGCATAAACATACGGAAGATCGTTTGGAATTTGCTTGATCATTTGAATTCCCTGTTCTTTCGACTGAAAAGAAAACATTTTGATTAAAAGGGAAACAGTACTATCAACGTCAACTGCCACCGGGGTGACCTTCATTTCTCCTTGCTTTATCTTTTCCAAATCAAGAATGTCATTCACAAGACGAGACAGCCGTTTGGCGATTCCAGACATTAACGAGAGATTGTCTTTTTGGTCTGGTGTTAAGCGGTCTTGTGACTCGTGTATCATGACTTGAGAAATGTTTTGAATTGCATGAAGAGGCGTCTTAAACTCGTGTGACGTTTTAGCTAAAAATTCGTCTTTGAATTGATCTGCTTTGATCAACTCTTTCGACAATGAGTCCACTTTTTTGAACGCATTAGAAAAGCGGAGCGAAAGCAATAAAGCTAACATGAGCACGAATATAATGACTTCTATTGGAAAATAACTTCCCATCACCTTGCCATACATATTAAACATTTGAATCATTGTATACATGCTCATCATCGTTACAGCAATGATTAAAAACCACGTACCTTCTTCCTTCTCCAAAGCCGCCAAAATAAAAACATACGTAAAGTATATAGATGTACATAGAACGTAAATAAAATTAAAGATATGGATTTCAATCGGTATATAAGTTGGAAAGGCGACTTGATATAATAAATAGATCATTCCTATGATTGCACCAAAATAGACAAAGCTTTTTGAAATCAGCGATTGAAAGGCATGGTAAAGATAGAAATACAAAGCAATATATCCGACTAAGGCAGACGAATATTGCATTTTCAATAGAAGATCATATGGGATATCAGGAAAGATAAAATAAATAACCTTTTCACCGTGAAGCGAGGAAAACAACCCATAGCCAAAACAATAGATCGAAAGAAGGATGAGCGAGTGATCATCTTTTCTTTGAAAATACAGCCCTAATAAATAGAGACCCATAATAAATAACGCTGTAATTAGCACAAAATCGTGCATGAGCGAGTGATCACGAAGCTGAGAAATCTGAGCGTCCGTCCCAAAATAAATGGGACTTGCAATGCCTCCACCAACCATATAGTGATAGTTGGCTACTTGAACAACAATTTCATTCATTCCCTTTTGCAAAGGAAAATACGTCACATAGGGGGTGTTTTCGGGCGTGTACTGCCATTTATCTTCATCGGGGCTCCCGCTCTGCCCCACCTGTGCGCCATTGACATATATTTTATTAGACATACGAATGGCATTCGTCTTAAGCCCATATAATTGTTCATCATTTTGAATGTTCACCTGCAATCGATAGGTCGCTTTTCCGAAATGATCAAGTGACGCATCCTGATCTGTAGACCACATATGAGGAACATACGTAAATGAAGGTGTTGGCTCACCATGCGCCTGTACAAAATCGATCGGGGTGAATAGCTGATTCGGGTAAAATTCCCACGTTCCTTTTAAGGGAAACGGCCCAGCTTCTTCAATATTCGTTGATGACACATCAAAAACACCTGCGATTGCATCGGGAAGTTCCTGTTCATCTTTATTCGTAAAATATAGTAAAACTAGAAACATGCCTATGTATAAAAACAAGCAAAGGGTAATTGTCGTCAGTTTCTTTTTCATCTCTCATCTCCCATCTAAAACCACTTGACTACTGCTTGATTGTTTGCTCAAGTATCTGCGTCGTTTGTAGACCAGGCTCGATCCCTAACTCCTCATTCAAATTTTCCTTAAAGCGTAAAAACGTTAACAGGGCCCCTGTTCGATTATTCATCTTTAAATGAATATTTATCAAACGCTGACATGTATCATCCGAGTAAGGAGAAAGCGTGAGCTCTTTTTCTGTATACTTAAGCGCGCGTGTCATATCTCCCTGCTTCTCATAAAATAGGGACAGCTGTTGAAAAACACTCGTCATCTTCGCCCGAATATAGTCTCTTTTTTCTCGCGCCCAATCATAGGAACTCATAAACTCATCATTGTACATAGACGCTAATGCCTCGTAATGTTCTTTATTTTCTTCCTGAATCGGCAGAAGAGATTTATAAAGCTGCGACCATTCAATCAAATCACAATGTATTTTGCAAATATCAAAGCAATAACCGCTCCCCTTTTTAAGTACGACCTCCTCAAGACCATACGCCTTCAGCGTTTTTCTTAAGTAAGAAATACACGTATAAAGACTTGTTTTTCCTTTGTCAACACTTACATCAGGCCATAAAGCGTCAATAATAAAGTCTCGACCCACGACGTTTCCTTCGTAATAAACAAGGAAGGCACAAAGCTCCTTTGCCTTATTCGTACGCCATGATAACGGCTCGTTACGATCTCTTAACACAACATCAAACTGACCAAAGCACCGAATCGAAATAGAGGGCTGCTCGGCCGTCGTTTGGTTTAAGATAGCTGTCTTAAATAAGCGTCGCACTGACTGATGCAATCGTTGCTTTGTCACTGGTTTTAATACATAATCCATCGTCTCAATTTCAAAAGCTTCAACAGCAAAATCCATATGAGCTGTCACAAATATCAATTTCGTCTGATCATTGTGTTTGCGAATTTCACGAGCTACGTCCATTCCTGATAAACCAGGCATTTCGATATCTAAAAATACAGCATCAATCTGCTCTTCTTTCATATGTTGCAGAGCATCGAAAGGATCTGTATATGCTCCTTGGATTAAAACATAGTCGAAATCACTTAACAAAACCCTTAAAATATGCAGACCTGTTTCTTCGTCATCAATTAAAAGTACTTTGATCATTACGATGAACCTCTTTCTGAATTGTCTTATGGCTAAACTCTCTTTATCCTTACAATGACAATCAAGTATCTATGCTGTCGGCCTTTAGGTCATTCGACCGAATAAGTGTACCAACTATACAACGGACGTTCTCAACCTTTTTTAAGTTTAGCAAAGATATTATTAACAAAAACTTAAAAATAAATTTTTATGACGAATTTTTAAGTGAATTTTAATTGATTTTTCACCATTTATCTGAGATCAAGTTAAACGAAAGCAAAAAACCTTCGATCTCAATATGGATCAAAGGCTCTTTGCTTTCGTTTTCATCTCATGATTTAACGTATAACTAACTTTTTATCACTTAAACCGAGTGTTTGTGCTGTCGATTGATGGACATCTTGCAATAGTGCAGGATGTTCGATGAGAGACATACCGTATGAAGGAATCATTTCCTTTATTTTTGATTCCCATTCATTTAGATGCTCAGGAAAGCATCGTTTAATGACATCCAGCATGACCTGTACTGCTGTAGAAGCACCTGGAGAAGCGCCTAGTAAAGCAGCAATTGATCCGTCCTCAGAAGTAATGACTTCCGTACCAAATTGAAGTGTTCCTTTACCGCCGGTCTCTGTATCTTTAATCACTTGCACGCGTTGACCAGCAACAACTAAATCCCAATCCTCGATTTTTGCGTTTGGGATAAATTCGCGTAGCTCTTCCATACGTTGCTCTTTTGATTGCATGACTTGCTGAATTAAGTATTTTGTCAAAGCCATCTGTTTAGCGCCTGCTGCAAGCATTGTTAATACGTTGTTCGGTTTCACCGATGTGAGCAAATCAAACAGAGAACCCGTCTTTAAAAATCTTGGGGAAAAACCGGCAAACGGACCAAATAATAACGATTGTTTATGATCGATGTATCTCGTATCAAGATGCGGAACCGACATTGGCGGCGCACCGACCTTTGCTTTGCCGTAGACTTTCGCTTGATGCTGAGCAACGACATCCGGATTTTTACACACCATAAATAGACCGCTTACAGGGAAACCGCCAATATGCTTCCCTTCAGGAATACCTGATTTTTGTAGTAAATGCAGGCTACCTCCCCCGCCACCGATAAAAACAAACTTTGCTTTGTGACGCTCAACCTGACCTGTGTCCAAGTTACGCACTTTCACTTCCCACAAGCCGTCGCTCGTACGCTTTACATCATCCACCTGACGCTTATATTGAATGTCGACATTTTCGCGGTACAAATGTTCGAATAGTTTACGCGTTAAAGCGCCGAAGTTCACATCCGTACCTGAGTCAATCTTTGTCGCCGCAATTGGTTCATTGACTTGGCGACCTTGCATCATCAGTGGAATCCATTTCTGTAACTTCTGAGGGTCATCAGAAAATTCGATGCCTTTAAAAAGCGGGTTGCGCACCATTGCCTCATACCGTTTTTTCAAAAACGCTACATTTTGCTCCCCATGCACGATACTCATATGAGGTAACGGCATAATAAACTCCTGTGGGTTTTGGATTCGTTTTTGATTCACGAGGTAAGACCAAAACTGCATCGATACTTGAAATTGTTCGTTGATTTTATTTGCTTTGCTCAGATCAATTGAGCCATCCGGCTTTTCGACAGTGTAATTCAATTCACATAATGCCGCATGACCTGTTCCTGCATTATTCCATTCGTTTGAGCTTTCCTCACCTGCACTTCCGAGCTTTTCCAAAACGGTAATGTCCCAGTCTGGTACTAGTTCCTTCAAGAGCGTTCCTAATGTCGCACTCATGATTCCGGCGCCAATTAAGATGACGTCGGTCGTCGTTTTACTATTGCCCATTTTTATCAACCTTTTTTTCTAAAATAATTTCTATATAAAGATAGGCGGCACACTAAGGCTAGGCGCCACCAATTTGCACACGCTTTTGTTTTTCTATGATTACCTTATCATAGGTTAATAGATGAGAGCACCTACCACCTTTTGTAAATACATTGGTGCTGACTAGCGGGGTAGACGTAGACATAAACACAGAAAAACAACCTTGAATACTCTGTTTTTCACTCTAATGTATGGTGCTTCATCTTGATATTCACCTTTACTTATCATACCACACCACATACCGGAATCATTACAAAATACATCATTTATCATAGAGAATTGACATTAAACTGTCGATGAAGCTGTTGTTCATGTGTTGTCACACTTTGCTTCCTTCCCGCTCCTAATCAATCAGACAGGCTGAAAACACGATGAAACTAAGCAAAGGTAAATGCATATGTGAATAGGTGCATACTTCTTCTCAATGAAAAAGCTACATCCAAAAAAGCCAGGGCGTCTCTGCCCTGACTAATTCAAACCGCTCAATGCTGACTCACATCTTGAGGATATGCAGTTCTTTCTGACTCCCTAACACTTTGTCTTTTGTGCTTGGAAACAGAAAAATTATGATAAAGAGATGCCGTCACGCCTTTCCTCCATTTGAATGGCTCCTTCACGAACCACATATTGGCGGTGACATAGGTTCTCCATGAACTCTAAGTCGTGGAAAATGCCTAGCATTGTCGTACCTTCGTTCATCAATCGCTCAATTAAATCTTTCACTTTCATTTTTGAGGCGTGATCTAGGCTTGCTGTCGGTTCGTCAAGCAATAGCAAGCGCGGGCGCTTCACCATCGCTCTGGCGATATTTAAACGCAACTTCTCTCCACCTGAAAACGTTGCTGGATAACTGTCCCACAACTCTTGGTCGAGTTCAAAATGCGTCAACATCGCTTCTGTCTCTCGTTCGGCAAAATCTTCTGGGTGCCCCATCTCCATCACTGCCTTTTTGACACACTCTCTTGCCGTCGTGCGAGGCATCACGTTTAAAAATTGCGAGACGTACCCAATCTCCTTTTTACGCAGCTCAATCATTTTCCGATCTGATACTTGCGCAAGATTGACTGATCCATATAGGGAGGAGTTGTATGTAATGACCCCATCCTGCGGGACGTACGTACGGTAAACACACTTTAAAATCGTCGATTTTCCGCTCCCGCTCTTACCGGTAATGCCGACGAATTCACCTTGCTGAAGATGAAAGCTGATGTTGTCGATCGCTTTAATCTCTTTATTCAAGTTCTGCAAGTGGAACGTTTTAGATAAACCTTCAACAGTAAGTATGTTGCCCAAATCGTCGTCACCTCCTATAGTTGGTTCTTTGCATGACCTGACCGTCGACAAATACGGTTGTGATCACTGGATAATCACGCTCATTTTTTTCGATAATCAACACGTCTGCTTTTTTGCCTTCTGCGATCGAGCCAATGTCATGGTCGATGTTTAACGCTTTGGCAGGGTTCAGGGAAACAAGCTTAAACATGTCAATCAAATTCATTTGATATTTATTCTCGAGAACAAACACTGCGTGTAGTAAGGACGCCGGATAATAATCGCTGCATAAAATGTCGATGCACTGATTTTTCACAGCCTCTGACGCAGACAGGTTTCCGTTGTGCGATTTCCCTAAGATGACATTTGGTGCGCCAGCGACCGTATGCATTCCTTTTTCCTTCGCCTTCATCGCTACTTCCATCGTAATTGGAAATTCGCTAATCTCGGCACCGAAGCTTTCAACAATTTCTAATTTTTCAATTGTATCGTCGTCGTGAGAAGCGATTGGAATGTTATATTCTGCAGCCAATTGAGCAATCTCTTGCAGTCCTTCTGTCGTCAGCTTCTCTTTAGACTGATGGTCATTAATGATATCGACAATTTGTTCATCCGACAAATCATTATAACCTTTTAGCGTTTCACGGTACCCTTCCAAATCTCGATACTGACCTTGTCCCGGTGTGTGATCCATAAACGAGATCAAATGAACTTTTTCCTCAGTAATATAATTTTTCAATTGGTCAATCTCTTCGATATTATCGATCTCAAATCGTGCATGAAATCGATGACGTACGAGATGTTTGCTTTGATGTGTCTGTTCAATTTGATCAACTAAACGCCTCATATTTTCTGGCTCGCGGATTGGACGATAGTTAAATTCACCCGCTTTAAAGATCGCCAGCGAATGATACATCGTCGTAATTCCGTGAGAGACAAGGTGCTTCTCCGTTTCGATGAGACTAAGTTCAAAATCGATTAATGAAGTGGGTCTTGGGGCTGCCATATGCTCAATATAGTCAGAGTGAATATCGATAAACCCCGGGGACACATAACCGCCGCGTGCATCAACGATTTCTACTTCCTCATGAGGCTCAATTTCCCCTTGTAAAGCAATCTTTGCAATACGATCATCTTGAATGAGAAGGTCGTACCCTTGCAAAATCGCATCCTCTGTGACAATGAGACCGTTCGTAATTAAATACATGGATTACCTCCTTCAATATTACAACAGTGAGTGTACGAGCTGTTGTGTATAAACGTGCTGAGGATCTTCTAAAATTTGATCGGTTAGGCCTTCTTCGACAACTTTGCCATCAAGCATTACCATCGTTCGGTCGGCCATCATACGAATGACGCCGAGGTCATGCGACACGAGAATCATCCCTATATTTAGTTCCATCTGCAATTGTTTGATCAAATCGAGGACATCTGCTTGAACCGAGAGATCAAGCCCTGTCGTGACTTCATCTAGCAATAAAATCGGCGGGCGATTGGACAGTGCTTTCGCAATCTGCACCCGTTGTTGCATGCCACCAGAAAATGTCTTTGGCGCATCCATCATTCTAAATAACGGAATGTTTACTTGCTCCAAAAGCTCTTTTGCTCTTCCTTCCATCGATCCAACGTGTCGATTACCAGCCGCAATCATTTTCTCAGCGATATTACCGACTGAAGTAAAATCCATGCGTAACCCATGAACCGGATTTTGATAAACCATGCCCATGTATTCGTTGCGAATCGTCTTTGTTTGTTGTGCAGACGCTTGAAACATATTGCTTTTTCCGTCTTTATAATGCTGAAGGTAGCCTTCGCCGCTCGTCGCCATTTGATCGAAATAAATACATTTCATCAAAGTGGATTTACCACTACCACTTTCACCGACGATTCCTAACACTTCCCCTGCCCAGAGGTCTATATTGACATCCTGACAAGAGTAGACAGTGCCGCACACTGGACAGTAGTTCTTTTCCAATTTTCGATTTTCCTTATCTTCACAGTTGCTGCACCCGTCTCCAAATTGCTTGTTTAATTGCTGAATAGTTAATACTGGCGCTTCCCATTCAATCATTTCTCGGTTCACCTCCCTATGAAAATTGTTCATTCATCCGACTGATGCAATGGTTCGTATCGTTACACAAGTAATAGACTTGTCCCGTTTCTTCATCAATTAATTCATCCAAAAATGTATCGTTCGCTCCACACTGCTTACAGCTTTGCCCCGGAAACGATTCTTTTTCAAACGGAACGTCAGCAAAAGCGAGCGAAACGACATTTGTATGTGGTGGTACAGCATATATTTTTTTCTCGCGACCGGCTCCTAATAAAATCAACGCTTCAGAATGATCTAGCTTATCATTGTCAAATTTCGGAATTGGGCTTGGAGCCATGACATACCTGTCGTGCACCCAAACCGGATGATCTGCACCGGTCGACATTTTTCGAAATTTCATAATCTGCTCGAACAGCATAAGCCATGCGCCACTATAGTCTTTTTCTGCATGTAGCTTTTTCGTTTTCTCTTCACTCGGCTCATATGGTCGCAATGGTTCGGGAAGCGGCACTTGCAGCACTAGGATTTGTCCAGCTTTTAACGGCACTTCAGGAACGCGGTGTCTTGATTGAATGAGCGTCGCGTCCTCGGTATCTTCCACCACTGGCACACCTGTTGTCTTCTGGACAAGCTTTTTAATGCTGACCGCGTTCACAGACTCATCAGAACCTTGGTCAATCACTTTCAGCGAGTCAGCCTTCCCGATTAATGATAAGGTGAGCTGAAGTCCGCCCGTTCCCCAGCCACGACCAATCGGCATCTCTCTTGAAGCAAATGGCACTTGGTATCCGGGAATTGCAATGGCTTTTAATGTCGCTCTTCTAATTTCTCTTTTCGATCCTTCATCAAAAAAAGCAAAATTATATTCTATCTGCATCCCTTACACCTCCTCATCATCTGTTGTCTGCTCACGCTTTGTGCCGCGAACATCGTTTAGCGTTGATTGGAAAGTGACGTAATGCGGCAATTTTAAGTGCGAGATAAAGCCTGTGGATTCTACAGAATCGATATGCTGCAAGATAAATTCCTCGTTTTGCGTCGGTACGTTCTCATTGTTTGCCTCTAGACTTTTGTCCAAAATACTCATCGAGATCGCCTTCGTTTCATTCTGTCCGTAGCAAAGTCCGTAACCAAATTCAAACGACAGCTCTTTCTTTCCTCGTTCCTTCTCTATCGTGACGGGAATCAGCATTTCTACTTCTGTCGCCTTAATATCGCCAATATAATAGGTATCTTCCTCATCCGAATCTGAATGTAAGGGGTTATCGATGTAGATAGGCAACGTCCCAACTCTAAGCTCTCCAACGGTAGGATGAACATCGCCATATCCACGAATCACTGCATAGGCCAGTGAGGTTACTGCGCCTGTTTGGCCCCTCGTTAACATCTGCAGTTTTTGACTGCGGCTGGAAGGGAAGGTTGCACTTTTTCTCGTTACATCATAAGGCTCGCTATGATCGATTGGGCAACTGGCAACAAGACCTTCTCTTCGCAAATAGTCAATGACCTTTGGAAGTTGCGAGACATCCTGTGTGTCGTCAAGCGCAACACTTTCATCTTCTTGTTCTTGCTCAAAAGCAGTGAGCCATTCTTTCACTCCTGATTCGGTTTCTTCGAGTAAAGCAAAATCGAGCAGACGATGACTGTAATCAAGCGATGCACCAAGAATTTGACCACCTGGAATGTCTTTAAAGCTGGCGGAAATTCTTCTTTCAACAGCCATCCCTTCTGACGTCACCGTTCTTGAATAATGCTTTCTCGGTAGTGTCGAGCGGTATGCTCGTAGTAGAAAAACAGCTTCTTCAGGATTTCCTTCTGCTTGCTTAATGGCGAGCGCAGCGAGCGTTTCGCTGTACAAGCTGCTTTCTGACATGACTTGGTCTATCAAGCCTCTCATGCCACCCTCAATGTCTTTCATATCAAGGACAGTGCCCTGTTTTATTCTTTCATACTGAATTCGTTTTAATGACTCTTCAATGGCGGACGCCCCGCCTTTAACCGCTACGTATCCCATACTAGACCTCCTGCTGTAAAACTTTAGTCGTTCTCGGCAGGCAGAGCATCTGATGATCGGCATCGACAAAGACCATATCAACACCAAGTGGATAATCACTGTTTCTCTGCTCCCGAAGCGATAACCAAGCCAAATCGGTACTGACTTGGACTTCGTTTTCATCTTTAATACCCGGACCAGTGAGCTTCAGCGTATGACCCTCAGTAAGAGAATCGACTTCTATAATGATCAATGCTGAATCATGCGGATCGTTGAGCTCACCAACTTTCGCTTTGGAAAGCACTTGCTTTAGGTCTTCATTTACTGCTTCTCTCGTCACAAAGATAAAATCAGCTTCGCCAATTTCCGCCGTTTTCGCATAAGTCAATTGGTAAAAACGATTTTTGACTGCCTCTCCCTGATGTGATACGACATGAAAGGTAACCTCCGTATCGAGAAGCATCAGTGCCAACAGCAAGCTCGAATGATAACAACCGTCTTCTTCTTTCACGCTGTTACACTCCGCCGACAAATCGGAGAGCACCCCAGGCCTAGACATGGCATCGACGACTTTCCGGTACAACGTTTGAATATCATGGACCAAATCTATCTTCATCAAGTTTGCTCCTCTCAATCTTGGTCCGTGACCATTGTTTCAAAGTTTACTTTCGTTCTAAGGACTTTCGCCGCATTTGCTTTACGGGCGCGGACAAGCTTTTCCTCTTCAGCCTGTAACTTCGTCGCCCATTCGTTTGTTTCTGGTAAATTCGCTTCGTAAGCGGCATCGATCACTGCAAGTTGATAACTAAGCTCCGGCTCAATCCCTTTTACGATACCTAACCCGATCTTGTCTTCAATTTGCACTCTGCACTCTGTCACAAGCACTTCTCCTAAATAAAATAAACTGTTTTGGGCACTTTCTCTCATTTTGACCATAATGAGTCCTTGATTCGGCTCTTCAATCGTCGTCACTGAATAGCGATCAGACACTTCTTGAGCCATCGAAGAAGAGAGCTCTAGGGAACCATTAATCAATATTTCCGTACGTTTTTTTCGCTTCATCCTTTATCCTCCATCAACGCTATAAGTAAAATAGTCACCTCGGTACAAAACCTTGCTGTACTCCACTGTCTTTCCGGAATTAAAATCGACGCATTCCGAATCTACGACCATTAGTGGAATCAAACCTGAACAAGCGAACCATTCTCGCTCATACTTATTGGCATAAGTCATCTGTAACCTAATCTCTTTTGAGCGAAGGTCTGTATATCCCTTACTTTGGTAAAAGTCATACATTGACGTGATGTTATTCCCTTGCTGTTCAATGTTGTCAAACATATGCTCAGCTACATAGGAGATGTGCAAGGCGATTGGGACGTGATCGACGATGCGCAGCCGCCCGATCTTAAATACCCGCTCGTTCTCTTCAACTTGAAGCGCCCGATAAATCTTGTCGTTATACTCAATTGGTTCACAGAAAATATTTTTTGACTCATAGTTATATCCGAGCTCGAGCATTCTTTTACTAAAGCTTTTATATGTGAACAAGACGATCGGAATGTTTTTCTGACGGTCCTTTACAAACCTGCCTTTTCCTTGCTTCGTGTAAATATAGCCAAGTTCTTGAAGTCTTTCATACGCCCTTCTGACCGTGATGCGTGGCACACGAAATAGATGTGCTAATTCATTTTCGGATGGCAATTGATCATCAGCTTCGTATTTTTCTCCCTGCAGATGTGCAATTAAGTGATCAACAATGTCTAATTCCTCAGGCACTTCATTCCCCTCCTTTACTTATATTTTGCAATAAATGTATCTAAGTCATTTAGTTCGTAGAAACGCTCTTCCAAAATGTGTCGTGGCCAATCCCACCAAGCGATGTCCAATAACGTGTCGATGACCTCTTGAGCAAACCGTTTTTTAATCGGACGTGCCGGCACACCTACGACGACAGAGTAAGGCTCGACATCCTTCGTAACGATAGCGCCAGCACCGATGACTGCCCCTGCTCCTATAGTGACGCCCTTCATGACGATCGCGCCGTGCCCGATCCAAACATCGTGCCCAATCGTGACCCGATGACTCCGCCGCCAAGCGAAGATGGTCTCGTCATCTGTCTCAGCCAAGTGATAATCTTTTCGTCGATACGTCATATGATGCTGGGTGACGCGATCCATCGGATGGTCTGTCGGATTTATGCATACATGCGACGCAATTGACGTATATTTTCCAATGTCACTGTAGTTGATCGTGACATCGTCCATCGTGTACGTATAATTATCAATTTTCGCTTCAACAATTTTGTTGTGTGGTCCAATCGAGACCCATTGACCGGCAGAACTGTTAAGAATATGGCTGCTCTCGTGAATGTTTGGTTCAGCTGAGAGCAGGGAGTGACGTTGTGGCTGGTGAATATGCTTCAAGTGAGATCATTTCCTTCCATTGAATCTAGTCTGACGTCGATTTTCTTTGCTTTAACTCTTCAAGACAAGATGCTCCCGGACTCTTGCTGCCTAACGTTACGTCTTTTTCTCCATAAATTCCGTGAAAATCCGACCCACCCGTCATGACCAAATCGTATTTGTGCGCCAACTCTTGTGCCAACGTTTCATCTTCTTTGTCATGAAGTGGATGCCACACTTCAATGCCTTGCAAGCCGCCTTCGACAAGCTCGGGAACAGCTTCAAAATTGCCGTACTGTCCAGGATGCGCAAGGACAGGTACACCGCCTGCTTTGCGAACCGCTGCAACTGCTGCTTTCGCATCGACATATTCTAATGGAATATATGCAATGCCAACTTCCATGCCGTTCTGTCCTCTGGAAAAAAGCTTCTTATATAAATCACCGAAATAGCTTGACGTATATCCTTGATCAATTAAGGCGCGCATAATGTGCTGTTTATAAATCCCTGTGCCACCTTCTGCGTATGTCATGACCTGCTCTAAGGTAATCTCGTATCCAGCTGCGATCAACTTGTCGATCATTTGCAAGCTCGCTTGATGACGTTGAGTGACGAGCGGGCTGCACAGTTGCTCGATTGCCTCGTGTCCAGGTTCAATAAAATAGCCAAGAATATGCACTCTTCTTTTTCTTAAAAAATCAAAAGCTGAGATTTCTATACTAGGAATGATGTCAATACCGCGCTCTTTTCCGATAGCGATCATCTCAACAATATCCTTTGTCGTATCATGATTTGTGACAGCTAAACAACCGACCTCTTCTTTTTCTGCTAAGTCCAACAACTCAAGAAAAGTATATGAGCCATCAGATACGGTCGTATGACAGTGTAATTCTACTTTCATAGCTAGCTCCTTTCGCTCAGTCGCATTTGCATTGCCAGCAATTTTTAAGTACAGACCTAGTCTAACTTGGTACCAAGTTGCAAAGGTTAAAGATTTGTAAATGCTATGTAAATTATTGATTTCATTTGCTGTAAAACACGTTGTTCCCCATAAAAAAACCGTTAAACACTCGGGAAATCAAGTGTTTAACGGATTGATTTAACTGTAATATACTCAACGTAGAAATCTCCGCCAAACAAATTGTCTAAAAGAATTTCATGTGAATTCTTTCACAAATTATTCTTATTTGTTATAATAATAGTAGATTCACCAACACTTCCAAAGGAGGTCGCTCAATGGCTACTGCTACAATTACCCCATGGCGAACTTTTCAATCAGGGAAATGGGAACATCAAGTGGATGTAAGAGACTTTATTTTAAGGAATTTCACATGCTATGAAGGCGATGAACAATTTTTAGCTGCACCAACTGAAAATACACTAGATTTATGGAAACGCGTATCAGAACTGACCGTAAAAGAACGTGAAGCGGGCGGCGTGCTCGACATGGACACGAAAATCCCATCCACGATTACGTCCCACGGTCCGGGCTACTTAGATAAAGATAAAGAAACGATCGTAGGTGTCCAAACAGACGAACCTTTTAAACGTTCATTAATGCCATTTGGCGGCATTCGCATGGCGAAAAACGCTTGTGAGTCTTATGGCTATGAGCTGGAGGAAGAAACGGAACGCATTTTTACTGACTATCGAAAAACCCATAACCAGGGCGTATTCGACGCCTATACTTCTGATATGAAGAAAGCTCGGAAGGTAGGGATTATCACCGGTTTACCAGATGCTTACGGCCGCGGTCGAATTATTGGGGACTATCGACGCGTTGCCCTTTATGGAGTCGACTTCTTAATCAAGGATAAACAAGAAGAGTACATGCAGCTCGAAAATGACGGTGTGATGTCAGAAGAGATTATTCGACAGCGTGAAGAGCATTCAGAACAAATTCGGGCATTACACGAGTTAAAGCAACTAGCTGCGGCTTACGGTTTTGATATTGCCAAACCTGCCACCAATGCCAAAGAAGCGATTCAATGGTTGTATTTTGCTTACTTGGCCGCCATTAAAGAACAAAACGGCGCGGCGATGAGTCTTGGACGTGTATCAACGTTCTTAGACATTTATATTGAACGTGACTTAAACGAAGGCAATCTAACTGAACAAGAAGCACAAGAAATGATTGACCATTTCATCATGAAGCTTCGTCTCGTAAAATTTGCACGGACGCCTGAATATAATGAACTATTTAGTGGTGATCCTACTTGGGTAACTGAAGCGATTGGCGGAATCAGCTTACAAGGCGAACCGCTTGTGACGAAAAACTCATTCCGTTTCTTGCACACATTAACAAACTTAGGACCTGCTCCTGAGCCGAACTTGACCATTCTTTGGTCAACGAAATTACCTGAGCACTTTAAAAACTATTGTGCGAAAATGTCTATCGAATCAAGCTCAATTCAATACGAAAACGATGACCTCATGCGCAAGCATTATGGTGACGATTATGGCATTGCCTGCTGTGTGAGTGCGATGGAAATTGGCAAGCAAATGCAATTCTTTGGGGCACGTGCGAACCTCGCCAAAGCACTCTTGTATGCGATCAATGGCGGTGTTGATGAAAAAATGAAAATGCAAGTGACACCACCGCTTCGCCCAATTACTTCTGATGTACTAGACTTTGAAGAAGTTATGGAACGATACGATGTCGTTTTAGACTGGTTAGCTAAACTGTATATGAACACATTAAACGTCATCCATTACATGCACGACAAATATGCGTATGAACGGATTGGAATGGCATTGCATGACAAAGATGTCATTCGCACTATGGCTGGCGGTATTGCTGGACTAAGTGTTGTCGCTGACAGTTTGAGTGCGATCAAACACGCAAAAGTCCACGTCATTCGTGATGAAGATGGTCTAGCAGTCGATTATCGCATCGAAGGCGATTTCCCGAAATACGGGAATAACGATGATGCGGTCGATTCATTAGCTGTCGAGATTGTCAATAAATTCATGAACAAATTCCGTCAGCATACTGCGTATCGAAACGCAGTTCCGACATTGTCCATTCTCACCATTACGTCAAATGTCGTTTACGGTAAGAAAACAGGAAACACACCAGATGGCCGACGTGCTGGAGAACCTTTTGCCCCAGGGGCTAACCCGCTCCACGGTCGTGATCAATCCGGAGCCTTAGCATCTTTAAACAGTGTCGCTAAAATACCTTACGAAAATTCTTTAGACGGTATTTCCAATACGACGAGCTTTGTGCCTAAAGCACTTGGAAAAACGATGGATGACCGCAAAGCAAACCTCGTCTCCATTCTCGACGGATATGCATTACGAGAAGGACATCACTTAAATATCAACGTGTTTGACCGCGAAACACTGCAAGATGCCATGGAGCATCCTGAACTGTATCCACAGCTAACGATTCGTGTGAGCGGCTATGCGGTCAATTTCGTTAAATTAACGAGGGAACAACAGATTGATGTCATTAATCGGACCTTCCATAAAAACATGTAATATCGCTGTTGATTAAGCGAAAAGTAGCAATTAAACCGGATCTGTCGGAAGGGCAAGCCTCCCTGCCCTTCCATTTAAATAAGGGGGCTTGACCTATGATCGGAAGAATTCACTCCATTGAAACGTGCGGAACTGTAGATGGACCTGGACTACGATACGTCATCTTTTTACAAGGATGCCTGCTTCGTTGCCAATTCTGCCATAACCCCGACACTTGGGATACTAAGGGCGGCATCGAAAAAAGTGTTGCAGACATCATCACAGATTTGCAAGATTACCTTCCATATATTAAAAAGCGCGGAGGTATTACAGTAAGTGGCGGAGAGCCCTTACTACAAATCGACTTCCTGCTAGAGTTGTTTAAAGAATGTAAAAAGCTCGGTTTGCACACCGCAATTGACACATCAGCTGGATGTTTCCGGGAAAGCCCTGCCTTTTTAAACAAAGTGAATGAATTATTAAAAATGACCGACCTTGTCCTCCTAGACATAAAGCATTTAAATAAGGATTTACACAAGCAGCTGACCGGCATGCCAAATGCCCACATTATGAAATTTGCCAAGCTCTTAGCCGACAAAAACGTCCCTGTCTGGATTCGCCGTGTCCTCATCCCTGGGAGAACCGACGATCCACAAGAACTCACCGAACTAAACAAACTCATCACTAAACTCGGTAATGTCCAAAAGGTCGAAATCCTCCCCTATCATAAAATGGGTGTATACAAATGGGAGCAATTAAACCTGGACTATCCACTTGCCGGCGTGGAACCGCCTACAGAAGCAGAAATCCAACGAGCGGAAGAGCTGTTGTCAATTACGTGAAGGGAAATTCAATTGCATTCATAGGGGGAGTTCCCCCTTCGTATGATTTTCACAAGCACTTGAGGACAATTTACTGTGAAAATCGCTCGGTTACTGAGAAAACATCGTATAATAACATGACATTATTAATACTAGACTGGGGGAACCGTTGTCAAAAAGTCTCAGATGAACATACATTCATCATTGTTATAATCGACGCAAGAGCTCAAAACATCTTAACGTCACGACAAATCAGCCAATCACTATATAATCGTTCTTAACCTGTCGGCTTCTTGCTTTAGCGTTTCCCCTGACTTTAGTATATCTTCATAACCACTTGCTGCGACTTGAATTTGTTCGACTCCGAATTCAACACTTTTCTTAGATTCCATGATGCCCTCGGTAATGTTCGTAATCTCAAGCATCATCTTCTCAATGTTGTCTTTGACTTCATGAATAGACTGATCTACTTGTTGGGACAGTTTTCGTACTTCTTGAGCGACAATATCAAAGCCTCTCCCATGTTCTCCAGCTCTTGCTGCTTCAATGGCCGCATTTAATGATAATATATTTGTTTTCGCCGCGATGTCCCTGATCGTTTTTACAACATTTTCGATATCCCCTGCTTGATTTTTTACACGTAAAAGGATTTGTGTATTGTCTTGGGAGTCTTGGGCGATCTGTTTTACATTACTTGTGAGAACGCGATGGTTTTGAATGCCTTGTTCCGCTTTTTCATAAAATTGAGCAGCCATTTCTTGAAGATTTTCGACGACCTCACTTATATTTTGTTGTCGGTTCGTAATATCTGTAGCAATTTTTAATATTCCTATGATCTCCCCTTGATCAAACACAGGCATATAGGTTGCTTCCAGCCAAACCGCATGGCCATTCGCATCTTTTCTACAAATTTTGTCCTGATGACTGCGACCATTCAATAACCCTTTCCAAAATCGCTCATAATCAGGGCTATTTACAAACGAATCAAAACACAACGTTTTATGATGCACTCCGATCAGTTCCTCTTTATGAAAGAAGCCCATTTGCTTAGCGAATATATCGTTGACGTAAGACACCCTCCGATCTATTCCAAATTCAATAATCGCTAAATTGTTCACGACTGCATCAAATACAAAGCGCTGACGATGTTCAAGGAAACGTTTCATCTTTTCCCTCCTACATATAGACTTTATGCTCATGGATCAATAAGGACTTTAGTTCTATTTTATACATAAAAAAAGATAAAGACAGGAAAAAATTCAGCCGCCTTTAAATTTGACTGTTGACACTTACACGTTCACTGACACATGACAACATGCATCTAGAAGTGGCAAATCTATAGATCTTATGTAACGTAAAACAATCTTTAATGGTACACTTTCAGATGTAGAACGATTTGCACTTTTTATGTTTACCCTGTTTTTGCTTTCATCAATCCTGGACAGCGTTCATTTTTTAATGATTTTTTACAACATAAACTTAAAAATCGCAGACAACGATAAAATTGATGGCGCCAATTTCTTGTTGACATACGATTGGCACTGATGGAATCAGTATGGCTTTGCTTTTAGCATGATTTCCTCAATATATTCTCCATGGCTTTTCCCTTTGCAAGTTCGTCAATCAGCTTATCCAAATAGCGGATTTCCTGCATCGTAGGTTCTTCGATGTCTTCCACCCGAACTCCGCAGACGACGCCTCTGATCAGAGCCCGTGAAGGATTCAGCTTGGGCGCTTTCGCAAAAAATGTTTCAAAATCTGTCTCGTTTTCCAATTGCGTTTCTAATTCTTTCTCGCTGTAACCCGTTAACCAACGGATGATTTCATCAACCTCTGTTTTCGTCCGCCCTTTTTTCTCTGCCTTCGTGACATAATGAGGATAGACGCTTGCGAAACTCATCTTATAAATTCGATGCTTGGTCATGCGCACCATTCCTTATCTGGTTTTTCGTAGAGCTTTTGGTAAAGCTCGCACATTAAAATTCTGATCGGTATCATTGACGTATCGTCATCAATTTCTTACACCCTTAGCGCTCCCCGAAATCCTCTCGCACCATAGTAAGAATCTGCCCCATTGTGATATACAAAGACACTGCCATAGCGAAAATCACCAAAGATCGCGCCACCGAGTTTTCTGATCTCTTCAGGTGTGTGCAGCCAGCTTGATGTTTTCGTATCGAAATTCCCTGTGTTCTGCAGCTCGCGGTATTGAGCTTCTGTTAAAATCTCGATGCCCATGGCGGCGGCCATGTCCATTGCGCTGTTTTCTGGTTTATATTTTTTTCTAGCATCCAGGGCTGCGCGGTCGTAACAAACTTTTCTGCGACCTTTAGGACTTTCTGCGGAACAATCATAAAAAGTCAATTCTCCAGTGTCCGCATCATGACCAACCACGTCCGGTTCTCCTCCAGTGGCTTCCATTTCATAAAGAGACCATAATTTTTCAGCATGGGCTTCCAGCTTTGCTTGTACTTGCGCCCATTCAAGCTCCGGATGCCGATCCATGTTTTTCTCAAACCGTGCTTTCAAAGCGCTGAGCAGTTCTGCGCGTTGTTCTGGTGACAACTGTTTTTGATTGTTCATATTGAACCTCCCTCGATGTGATACACCAATGATTTGCGACGTTTATTGGAATGTCGAAAAAATTACACTCTCGACGCACTGCTTCTCATCTCAAAAAATCCCCAATTTCGATCTTTGGTCACTGCTTCCTATATTATTTTACGGCTGTCTTCATTCGTCGTGAAGTCGGCCATATTCGCGAATTCCATCTTTTGTTTGCTATGACCATACTTTTTCTTATCCATCTGCTTTTATACATTTTACCGGAACCGATTCAGCTAAATCCACATTTTTTATTTATATATCAGCAAACACTTCATTGTTATAAATATCATAAGGCTTCTTGTATTTCCAACCAAGTATTTCAATGGCGTGTTGTTCATTCATTGTCTGTTTAAATAGTGCATGACTCATGTTCCCTTTCTCGTTTTGGCGGAGTCTCCGCATTTAAAAGACTATTCTCTCCATCCGCATCGTCGTCTTTAAGATTCAACGTCTTTAAGACAGCCTCATCAAAAGGAAAGCTTTCCTGTTTGGCCTTCTCTTTAAGTGTTGCTAATGCTTTAATGGCATTGTCTTTTAGTGCAGCGGGGTAATGATACGTTTGACTATTCATTGTAAACTCTTCTTCGTCCACAACCTTCCAATCCTCATTGCTTTCCTTCACCAAGTCTAAGTCTAAATCGACGAAGCTCAGTTCGTCGTTTCTAATCACAGACGGCATGGCAACATTACAGTAATATGAGATGATTTTTCCTTGCTCAAGTTCCATAGCGACTGTTTACCACTCTTTCAATGAGAACAACTCAAGGGATGTGTTATCAATCGTAAAAACTTTATTCTTTGAATGGTGAACTAAATTTCTTCCAGGTTTGCATAGGACTAATACATACTCATCTGTGTGTTCGAGCATTTCCGCTGTCCATTCATAATGTATATTATCCGCGTATTTCAATGCTTTTATCTTGATCCGTTTTCCCATAAGATTTCACCTATTCTTAACCCAGTGTTGAGATGGGAAAGTGACACTCATGACAACCTTCCCCACCTCTTTTTCGCTACATCGTTACAGTTTAAAGAACTGTATCTCAAACCCACATGTCACAAGAGTACAGGGTTTTAACATGACGAAAGAAGAGGCGAACCGCTCTAAATGTTTCACAACGATTTGTCCATGACCATAAACATGCCTGTCATCCCTGGTGGATGGTCTTCAAAGCCCATTTTTTCGTAAAATGCTTCTTTCCCATGTGATGCAAATAATCCGACGAAGGCGCCTTCAGAACAATGACCTTTTATATAGGTAAGCATTTTCTTCATCATGTTCTTACCGATGCCCCGATGTTGATGCTCAGGGAGCACAGCAACATCTTGGATATAGAAGTACATCGCGCCATCGCCAACAATTCGCCCCATGCCGATGACTTTTCCCTCACTGATGGCAACGACACAATAGACAGAATTAGCAATTGACTGTTCAGTCATCTCTAAATCCACTTCTCCCCAACCAACCGCTTCCCCTAACGCTTGATGTTCCAAAACAGTTGGAGGACGTTCGATCATTTTGTATTGGCTACTTAACGTATAAACCACCTCTTTTAAAAATTGGTGATGTTGATACATACCAAACTCTAGCTATCTCTTTTTTATTGTTGATTATAGAACTCCGATTTAATACGTTCCAGATAACCATTTTCTTCTTCATTCTCTTTTTGAGGATATTTCTTCATTAAAACTGGTATAAGCTTATTCCATAAAGTATCCATAACATATATATCCCGGTCAAAACGATAATCCAATTCTGCAGAAGTCAAACCTAGAGCTTTAGCATATGCTTCCTTTTCCTCTGATTTTACATTAACAATATGAGCATCAATATATTGCGTAACCTCATCTTCAGAAACAGTTACACCATATACTTCTTCAGCGATAGACAATGCTTTAGCATAGTGATTTACATACTCTTTAGCAAGCATGTTTACATTCGTTTGATTAGCATTAGAAAGCTTATTTTCAACATTTAAACGAAATATCGTTTTATCAACACTTAATAAATTTTTGAAATATTCATCATCAATCATATGATCTTTCATGGATATGCTTTTCTGATTAGGCTTACTACGAATCTCTTTAATTTCAGAGGATACTTTAGACATTGATTTTAATTCTTCAGCTACAATCGCATCTATTTTCGTAAAGTCGACATCTAAAACCTCTGTGTCTTTAGTTTCTTTTGGCTTATTATTAATCATTTCTCTTTCATTTTGAGCACCATCAACAAACTTACCACCAAACCCGACAACCATTACAGTGATTACTAGAGCTCCAAAAACCCATATCATTTTTTACTTTTTAGCATTCATAAAACCTTCCTAAATCGTTTTGTAAATGCTTTTGTACCGCCATTAATAGATCCTATATTTTCAAACAACTCATTGTCATAGTTGTTCATAGATACATATGCTTCTTACTATCACTCACACGTCCCTGATTTGAAGTTTTCCAAGGACCTCTATGATAAAATGCATACTTATTTGATCGATCCCACTGCAAGGCGACACGGTTTCTAATACACATCCAGAAAAATGATGCGATCTAAACGTAAAACCAACAAGCATACTATACGGGATATAAGGGTCCCTAAATCATGGCGTATTGAAATGAGTATGATGGCCTGCAAACTACAATCCTTTTCTAGTAAAATCCCAAAAAACCCTATAAGTAAAATAGATCGAGAAGAAATAGTAAAAGACACCTTTCCATACAGATGATTTTACTATTTCTGTGAAACGCAAATCACCTGTATTTGTATGTCCCGACGTATCATGTCGATCACTCCTTTACGATTCGATTCATTCAATTATACGATAAATAATAATATTCAGTCATATATTTCAGTGAAATATGCTTATCACTTTTCGCATTAAGGAGCATTTTCGTATATTTTTTTGCCAGTGCATGTTGTAGTTGTAAAGGTGCGATCAATATTCGTTCAACATTAAAGCGAAAGCACACAGCGTTATTCAGGAATATTCCGTATGAAAGTCATGCTAGTTTGCATTGTCGCTATTTTAGAAAAACAATATTGCCATAATTTATTATTGGATAATAATACATTTTGACTTATAATAATAAGCACCAAGAACCGCTGGAGGCTTTTTTATGAAAAACAACAATTATTCGATACTGGATCATATTAAATTTATTATCCCCTCTCTCATTGGTGTGTTTTTATTTATGACACCAATGAAAACCGGTGATGGGTTCACGATTCCCATTGCCATTCTTGCCGGCAATGTTCAATCATTATTGGCTGATCAGCTCTCGGCCATTATGATGGTGATGATCGTCTTCACAGCTATAATGACGGTGATCGTTCGGTTTCTCGGCAAAGAAAAGCTGGACCGAACGCCTTTTTTCCAACAGCTTTTTTATGTGAATGCGTTTTGGACGCTCACAAGAGTTATTGCTGCTATCTTTGCTGTTATGGTGTTTTTCCGCATAGGACCTGAGTTTATCCATAGTGATAATACTGGTCAAATGCTTTTAGGAGATTTATTACATGTGTTATTTAGTGTCTTTTTATTTGCAGGGTTGTTTTTGCCATTACTGATGAACTTTGGCCTGTTGGAGCTGTTCGGCACATTGATGACGAGGGTTATGCGTCCTTTGTTTCGACTACCTGGTCGCGCATCGATCGATTCCTTAGCTTCTTGGGTAGGTGATGGAACCATTGGTGTATTAATTACAAGTAAGCAATATGAAAACGGCTATTACACAAAACGGGAAGCCGCTGTGATTGGAACGACTTTTTCTGTGGTCTCGATCACCTTTTCTTTAGTCATCATTTCTAAAGTGGGTCTTGAGCATATGTTCCTCCCATTTTATGGAACAGTTTTTGCGGCTGGATTGGTTGCTGCCTTGATCATGCCACGAATTCCTCCACTGTCTAAAAAAGCAGATACGTATATCAGTGAAGAGGCAGAAGGGCTTTCGGAAGACATACCAGCTGGTGACAATATTTTTTCATTCAGCTATAAAAAGGCATTAGACCGTGCCAAGCAAGAAAAAAGTGTGTATAAGTTAGTGAAAGAAGGCGGACAAAATATTTTGGACATGTGGATGGCAGTAGCTCCCATCGTTATGGCCTTTGGACTTATCGCACTGATTGTTGCCGAAACAACCCCTGTCTTCCAGTGGTTAGGCATGCCATTTGTTCCTTTGCTAGAGCTATTACAAATCCCTTATGCCGAAGAAGCATCTGAAACGATTTTAGTCGGCTTTGCAGATATGTTTTTACCTTCGATTTTAGCCTCATCGATTGAAGCGGAGATCACACGTTTCATCATTGCGGCACTATCCGTCACGCAGTTGATTTATATGTCGGAGGTCGGCGGGTTATTAATTGGGTCCAAAGTGCCCGTGTCCTTTAAAGATTTGGTCGTAATCTTCTTACTGCGTACATTAATCACTTTACCTGTCATTGCACTCATCGCGCATATCATCTTTTAAATGAAGAAAACTTAGCTTTTCGCCAAAATGTTATGGTGAGAGCTAAGTTTTTTTACGATAAAGCCTAGAGATTTATGCTTTTGTGTAGGTGTTACAAACAAAAAACGCTTTTAAATCTCATACACTCTTTAGTTTAAGTGAATCCTTCACTATTACATGTCACTTGAAAAAATTAGCCGTGCCTATAAAATTGATAACATGAATGCTACTCAAAACCTAAGGATTTATAAAAAGGGTCATTGGAGTATATCTGCGTAGGGACTTATACTTTTATATTCAGCTTCTCTGAAATCCTGCATCACTCTCCAATCTATCCAATAAAAAAACAGACATAGCCTCCTCAGAGCTGCATCTGTTTCAACGTCGTGTATTTCAAGAGGAAACCCCAGCGATGCTTGCATTAAGCAGAAGACGTTCCCTTAGTTTGCCATGAGTAGGTATAACATAAAACAAGTTTCCCTACGTATTAACGAAAGCTGCGCCTTTACCAATCAGATGATTAAAATAGAGCAATCTCAAATAGCATCGTTAATAAAGAAAGCACAAGGAAATAAAGAGAAAGTCGAAAGTTGCTCGAAGCCCATCTCGCTTCATTTTTTGTAAACAACCCTTGTAGACATGCGATGAACCAAACGATTAACAGTATACTAGAAATGGTCAAATATCCTACGCCAACGTAATTATAATCAAATAACAAATAGTTAATGAAAAACAAGCTTACAACATACGGCAGCATCTGGATTTTTGTGCGTGATACACCTTTTATAACAGGGAGTAGTGGATATCCTGCTGCTCGGTATTCTTCTTTTTTCAAAATCCCAAGTGACCAAAAATGCGGTGGTTGCCATAAAAAAAGAAATAAGAATAATAGCCACGCCCCGGGCTCCAACTCATTTGAAAAACCACAGTAGCCGATCATTGGTGGCATAGATCCAGAAATACCTCCGATTGAAGTACTCCAGGTTGATGTTGGTTTAAGCCAAGCCGTATAGATCACTACATAAAAAAAAAGTCCAATGAAGCCTAAGACCGCGCTTAATGGGTTAACGAAAATATACAAAGTAGCCATTCCAACAAACCCCGTCAAAATCCCAACGATCAATACATTCCTTGGCCTCAATCGTCCACTCGGTAACGGGCGATCACGAGTCCGCTCCATTTTTAAATCTCGTACACGATCCAAAAAATTATTTAACATCGAAGCAGACGCAACAACGAATGTTGTGCCAAACATAATGAATATTAAAGCTAAGTCATCAAACTGCAATCTTGAAGCGAGACCATAACCAGCAAACGCACAAAATAAATTAGAAGCCAAAATTCCTGGTTTAGTTATAGAAATCCAATCTCTCCATGGTTGGTTTTCTATGAACGATTGGTCTAAGGCTCCACTGCTGTTCTGCATTTTGTTCCACCTCATATCTTCCAGAAAAAATAATGTTGGAGGAGGTATCTGGATTCGAACCAGAAGTCAGGGTTTTGCCGACCCTTGCCTTACCTTTTGGCTATACCTCCACGGGAAATGATGAACTAATGATTCTTGGTAGTTCAATCTTATCCATTTTCTTTCATAGGATCAATACTAACAATGATATAATAACGATTAGTTTTGCCTATGATTAAAATTCTCCATCTCAAATGGATATTTGGACTATCGTTTCTGTCGGTATACCTTTTTCCGGTTCCTTCAATGAATCAATCAAGAACTATAATGATTCCTTTTGACATAACGCATTCAGCGAATCAACTTATATGAGACCCCAAAGAAGTTTAATCTTTTTTCACTAGTCATACTCATTTAGGAATCAAATTGACCTGGGTACTTCCTTTCCTTTCTTCTCTTTAAAATTGCTGCAATGCAAAAATGATCGCTTCACTGACTGAAGAAGAATTCCCTCCACATCAAATACAACGGCTTGCACCATGGTAATAACCTCTTTTTTCCACAGACAAAGCTCACGATAAATGATTAGCAATCCAATATCATTTACCGTATAATAATTAAAAAAACCTATCATTATATGTTATATCCCCAAGGAGGAAATCAAGTGGAGCTGAAGCAATTGGAATACTTCATGACTTTAAGTCAGGAATTGCACTTTACCCGCGCGGCCGAAAAACTCGGCATTACTCAACCTTCACTTAGCCAGCAAATTCGGTTGCTTGAACACGAGATCGGCATGCCTCTCTTTGATCGCGTTGGCAAGAAAACAATGATGACCGAAGCAGGTCGAGCGTTGTTACATCATGGATATAATGTGTTTCATGAACTCTCACAAGCGCAGGCAGCCATCAGTGAACTACAAGGTTTAAAGAGAGGTACATTGAAAATTGGCGCGCTTCTGACCGTTGTTAATTATTTGCTTCCTCCAACTGTGATGGAATTCCATAACAGTTATCCCAATGTAGAGCTTTCTGTACTTGGGTTGCGAACCGGTGATATCTATGACGGACTGCTGCAAAATGAGCTTGATCTGGGAATTGTTTTTTTACCAATGATGCATGAAGATCTTGAAACTATCCCACTTTATGAGGAAAATCTTGCCCTTGCGGTAGCTAAAGACCATCCCATCGCCAAAGCAGCGTTTGTCACACTTGATATTTTAAAAGAAACGCCCTCTGTTCTACTGCCGAATACTTATTTTTTACGACAAGTCATTGATGATCAATGTCGATCACTAGCATTCACGCCCCAACCAGTGCTAGAAATGACAACAATGGAATCGATCATAACAATGGTTGGCAATGGCGTCGGCGTGACTATTCTGCCAAGAGGTTACTTAGATTATATTCATAATCCTCAAATTTGTACGATTCCGCTAAAAAGCCCGGTACTCACGACACAAATTGGTGTCGTATATCGTAAAAATAAACATTTATGTGCAGCCAGTCGTGTATTCATGGAACAATTGGTTGCGACGGTAAAGAGCAGAAACTTTTAAGTCGTTCTACTTTCAGTAATACTACAGATATTAGACTTTTTGTCATTCCTGCGGAAACACTCGATAGACTCCCCGTTATTGATAATTAGCCTTTTGATCAATGTCATTCCTCCCACTTCCTAAAGGTGGAGCTCCAGGGCGAGAGGAAGGGCAGCGAACTCTCTGACAACAGGGAAATAGCAGATAACTTAGCGGCTTCTATTTGGTAGACCGCAGCTTGCGTAGAAAACCAACTAACCGCCCATCTCCTTTTCCTTTTAATAAAAATTCTCTTCGTCGCCCATCATAGGTAAGAGTGCATTATTTTTATAACCAACTCATTCCCCTTTATGAACAGCCTAATCGTTCAGTTCAAATGTATCGAGCAAATGTATTAAAAGGGTATTGGAATATTCAAGCAGAGACATCTGATCTATCATTGATCTGGATGTTGGATATATCTACCTGGTTCAATTTCATCACTACAATATTCAATCAAGTTTTTGATGCTGTCATTGCTGCTCTCCAGATGAAACTGCAGCCCAACCACATGCCCATTGTACTCGAATGCTTGATTAGCGCAACCAAGACTGATTGCAGCCGTCTTCACTTCATCAGGTAATTCAAACGTATCTCCATGCCAGTGAAAAGGAATATACTCGTGTGGAAAGTGCTTAAAAAACACAGTATCTTGAGATTTTTTTGTCATTTTCACGGAATGCCAGCCAATTTCCTTATACGCATTTCTATATACTTTTCCACCAAGCGCTTCAGCAATTAACTGTGCGCCCAAGCATATACCAAGCACCAACTTTTGCTGTCTAATCGTTTCGTTAATAAATGCCTTCTCTTGAACAAGCCATGGAAAACGTTTCTCTTCGTATACCCCCATCGGACCGCCCAAGACGATGAGCAGATCGAACTCCGACTGGAGTGGAAAGTGTGTGCTTTCATATAATGAAGTACCACTTAACGTATGGCCTTTATCCCTCACCCAATCCGCTATTCGTTCTGGCGATTCGAACGGAACATGCTGCAAATAATGAACCCTCATCATCACACTTCCTTAAAGTATTCTTTCGTTTTGTTCAAAGCAAAGAGAAACTGATCTACCTCCCCTTCTGTATTGTATAAATAAAAGCTGGCACGAGCCGTCGCGCTTGCACCTAAATGTCTCATCAACGGTTGACAACAATGATGCCCTGCGCGAATTGCTACACCATACATATCCAGAACCGTGGCCAGATCATGTGGATGAATCTTGCCCACATTAAACGTCACCAGGCCAACTCGTCCTTCTACCGGACCATACATCGTCAAATGCTCGATTTGTTTCATCTGTTCTACCGCATAACGGGTCAATTGTTTATCGTGCGCCTCGATGACATCCAATCCGATTTGCTCAAGAAAATCGATAGCCACGCCCAGACCAATTGCACCTGCGATCATCGGCGTTCCCCCTTCGAACTTCCACGGAAGCTCCTTCCAAGAGGCATCATACAAACCCACATCGGCGATCATTTCTCCGCCAAATTCAATCGGTTCCATCTGCTCAAGATAAGTCTTTTTCCCATATAGCACTCCGATGCCTGTTGGCCCGCACATTTTATGCCCCGAGAAGACATAGAAATCACAATCCAATTCTTGAACGTCCACCTTGAGATGTGCAATGCTCTGGGCTCCATCAACCATAACGACTGCGCCATGCTTATGAGCAATTGTTGCGATTTGCTTCACGGGATTAACGATGCCCAATACATTAGACATGTGGGATACAGACACGATTTTCGTACGATCTGTAATCGTGTTCTCTACGGCTTCGATTGAAAAGGTTCCGTCAGCTTGCAGCGGAATATATTTTAACACTGCACCTGTCGCCTTTGCCGCTTGTTGCCAGGGAAGGAGATTGCTATGATGCTCCATGGCAGAGACAACAATCTCATCTCCTTCTTTGCATATCTCTCGTACATAACTGCTTGCAACAAGGTTAATGGATGAAGTGGTTCCGCGCGTAAAAATCACTTCCTCCGTCCGTTTTGCATGGATAAACTGAGCTACTTTGATTCGCGCCCCTTCATAGGCTTCGGTTGCACGGGAACCTAACGTATGAACACCCCGGTGGACGTTCGCATTATCCTGTTCATAATAGTGTTTTAAGGCTTCGATGACTTGAATCGGTTTTTGTGCGGATGCTGCACTGTCCAGATAGGCAAGCGGGTAACTGTTAATAGCTTGGTCCAAAATAGGGAAAAATTCCCTGATGCGAGAAATGTCCAATGTCCTCATCCTTTATTGCTGATTTTAGCCAGCGCTTGATAATGAGCCCTGATCGTCCTTTCAATATCCTCGTCACGATGAGCTACCGAGACGAAACCCACCTCGTAAGGTGTAGGAGCCGTTAAAATGCCATTATCTAGCATGACTTTATAATAGGCTTTAAATAGCTGCATATTTGCACCTTTAGCTGTATCGTAGTCCACAACCTCCTGCTCCGAAAAAAAGACTGAAAACATGGAGCCAACCCTGTTTATTTCGAGAGGTATGCCCGTCAGTTCAGCATTTTGCCTAAAACCCTCTGCCAATCTAGTTGTTTTTCTTTCCAAGTCCTCATACAAACCTGGCTCTTCAAGCAAGCGTAGTGTTGTATATCCTGCCGCCATCGCAAGCGGATTGCCTGACAATGTTCCCGCTTGATAGATCGCCCCAACAGGAGCAATCTTTTCCATAATCTCGCGTTTACCGCCGTAAGCTCCAACGGGCAAGCCACCTCCAATGATCTTACCAAGACACGTAAGATCCGGAGTAATCCCATAGAGTCCTTGCGCGCCATAGTATCCTACACGATACCCTGTCATCACTTCATCAAAAATAAGCAGGCTACCATACTGCTCGGTAATCTCGCGTAACCCCTGAAGAAATTCGGGAGCCGGCGGAATAACTCCCATGTTTCCCGCAACAGGCTCGACGATCACAGCCGCAATTTGTTCCCCACATTGTTCAAACAGAAAGCGAACGCTGTCCATGCTATTATATGGTGCTGTAAGTGTATGAGCCGTCACATTATCGGGTACTCCTAGGCTATCCGGCAACCCTAAGGTCGCTGGCCCCGATCCTGACTTGATTAATAGAGCATCGGCATGTCCGTGGTATCCACCTTGAAATTTCACAATTTTTTGTCTTTTTGTATACCCCCTGGCCAACCGCAATGCGCTCATTGAAGCTTCCGTACCGGAACTCACCATACGCACCATCTCAATAGATGGCATACTTTTGCATATCAGCTCAGCCATTTTAACTTCAATCTCCGTAGACAAACCAAAACTAGTTCCACAAGACGCTGCTTCCTTGATCGCAGCCACCACTTCAGGACGAGCATGACCAAGAATCAAAGGCCCCCACGAGCCGATATAATCAATAAATTCGTTTCCATCAACATCGAACATGCGCGCACCTTGACCTTTTGCAGCAAAAACCGGTGTTAAGCCTACTGTTGAAAATGCACGAACCGGGCTGTTTACTCCACCTGGTACGACCCTCTTTGCTTGCTCAAAAGCGGTTTTAGAATACGAGTCCTTTCTTCTTGTGCCTAGATTCATAAAAATCCCCCTCGTCTAAATCGTTTTGTTTCGCTAGCTACCTTGATGTTTTTTTACTGTTCAACCTTGTGACCCTATTACAGGCCAACCGGCTTCAAGATACTTATATATGAATCGGATATGTTGCTCCGCTATGACTTCCTCGGGTAATCAAATCGGAAGACTTGAAGGATACAAACGCGATATCAGAATCAATTTTTTAATTAGTCTTAAATGGAACCATATCATTGTTTAATTCAATCATTTTCACAATAACGATAGAGTTTACCTATAATTAATGAAAGGAATAAAGTCCGATGCAAGGATCGTATTCACCCATCATCATTTTAGACTTTGAATGAGGAGTATGTTCAGAACACTCTTGAGTGGGGCAGATACGTTTCGACCGCCTCGATGCTGAGGAACAAATATCATAACATGCGTATATTGATAGTTCTTTCTTATAGATAGCATGCAAAGCGAGGTCAGTCAAAGTATCTGTGAAATATGTTGACAAATGAAGGCGCTTTTTAGGGCACCTTCTTTACGGTGTTGTTTAACTTTTTACATCCTCGAGACTTGCACCGAAATTGATATGGTACACATTTCCGGCAATCACCAAGGCTGGAACGGATTTAACCCCCGCCTTCTCCGCTTCTTCAATTCGATTTTGTGCTGTACCAAGATGCACAATTTCGACCGTAAGTTTTGATTTGTCAAGATAATCAACCACCACTTGCTCTGCATCTACACAAACTGGACAACCTGCATGATAAAAAATTGCTTGTGCCATACTCATTCACTCCTTCGTATTTTTAAGGTAGCTTTGCTACTTCATTTAAGTATAGAAACGAATATAGGCTTCATCAATTTGAAATTGCTTATCGTTATCATAGGCAAATGCAATGGTTATTCAGCTATTCCGCAATTGGGTATGCAGATGTTGAAATGAACGACGAAGGCAAATACAATAGTAATTCAGCCGTTCCTCTTTTGAAATTCAGTCAGAAAATCCGCCAGTGCTTTGCAATGTTCATAAGGCACCGCATTATAAATGGAAGCACGAAGATGCCCGGCAGCCTGATGACCTTTCAGACCTAGAAAACCTTCCTGCTCCAGTTCACTAAGCAACTTGTTTTCCATGTCCGAACTGGCTGCACGAAAGGTCACATTCATCACGGACCTGCTGTCCTTATAAGCCAATCCTTTATAAAATCCACCGCTATTGTCGAGTACCTGATAGAGTAAGTCCGCTTTTTGCTGGTTGCGGATAGCAACACGCTGCACCCCTCCTTGATTCACAATCCACTTCAATACAAGGTTCAACATATACACAGAAAAAACGGGCGGCGTGTTGTAGAGCGAATGATGTTTGACCTGTGTGCGATAACTTAATATATCGGGAATATTTTCCGGAATGTGCTCTAGCAATGAGCGATGGATAATGACGATCGTAACGCCTGCAGGTCCCAAATTTTTCTGAGCGCCTGCATAAATTAATGAAAATCGGGATGGCTCAAGGGGACGAGAAAAAATATCGCTAGACATATCAACGACTAAAGGAACATGCCCCGTATCAGGGAAACTTCGGCATTGTATGCCGTCAATCGTTTCGTTGGATGTGAGATGGACATACGCCATCTCATTTGGAATATTCATCTTGCTTAATTCAGGCATCTGTTTGAAACGCTGCTTCTCCCCACTTGCCAACACAAGGGTTTTCCCTATTTTCTGCGCTTCTTGCCATGCCTTTCCCGACCATGTCCCACAATGGATATACCCCGCTACTTTTCCTTCTGTCAAAAAGTTGAGCGGCACCATCGAAAATTGCAGGCTTGCCCCTCCATGAAGAAATAAAACCTCATAATCTGAAGAGAGATTCATCAACTCTTTGATTAACTGTTGCGCTTCATGGTGGATAGATTCGTATGCTCTGCTTCGATGGGAGATTTCCAGAATAGATGCACCAATCCCTTGATAATTTCGCAATTCCTCTTGTGCTTCCTGTAGAACTTCCCGCGGCAACGCTCCCGGACCCGCATTAAAATTATAGGTATTCGCCATCGCTCATCACTCCTGTAAACCTTCATATAAAGGGAATTGTGATGTGATTTCCTGCACCGTTCTTCGTACTTGCTCCTTCATATCATAATGATCAGGATTTTTAAGTATAAGTCCAATAAGCCGAGCAATGTCTTTCATTTCTTTAGTTCCCAATCCTCTTGTTGTCATAGCTGGAGTCCCGAGGCGAATGCCGCTCGTCACAAGCGGGCTTGCCGTATCATAAGGAATCGCATTTTTATTTGCTGTAATCCCCACCTCATCAAGGATGCATTCAGCTTCTTTTCCATTTAGTCCGATCGGTCGCAGATCAAGCAGAATCATATGATTGTCCGTCCCACCCGACACAACGGTTAACCCTTCATTTAATAAGGCTTCCGCCAATGCTTTCGCATTCATGAGCACTTTTTCGATATAAGATTTGAATTCCGGTTGCAACGCTTCGCCAAACGCAACCGCTTTTGCTGCAATGGCATGAATAAGTGGACCGCCCTGGACTCCAGGAAAGAGCGCTTTATCAATCGCTTGCGCCCACGGCTTACGGCACATGATGATACCGCCCCTTGGACCTCGCAGCGTTTTATGCGTTGTCGTCGTAACTAAGTGCGCGTGAGGAATGGGGTTAGGATGAAAACCTGCTGCGACAATGCCTGCAATATGCGCCATATCCACAAAAAAAAGTGCTTCTACTTCGGCAGCGATTTTAGCCAACGACTCAAACTCAATCGTTCGCGGATAAGCGCTAGCACCAGCAACAATCATACGGGGACGATGCTTTAACGCAAGGTTTCGCACATGTTCAATGTCAATACGCGCCGATTTTTCGTCTACACCATAAGGTACAAAATTATAGAATTTTCCGGAAAATTAACCGGGCTCCCGTGTGTCAGATGGCCACCATGAGATAGATTCATGCCCAAGATCGTATCTCCAGGTTTAAGAGTAGAAAAATACACAGCCATATTTGCCTGAGCACCGGAGTGAGGCTGCACATTGACATGTTCTGCACCAAAAAGCGTTTTCGTACGCTCTATAGCCAGTTCCTCGACCCGATCCACATATTCACAGCCGCCATAGTATCTTCTTCCTGGGTACCCCTCGGCATACTTATTGGTCAGTACTGTACCCATTGCTTCCATAACCGCTCGACTCACAAAATTTTCCGAAGCAATGAGCTCTATTTTATTTCGCTGTCGTGCTGTTTCTTGCCAAATCGCATTTGCGATGATTGTGTCCTGTTGTTCCAATCGCTTCACAAATATCTTCCTTTCTATCAGCGCGTTGTCATAGCAAAGATTTTCATGGTAGTATAGCCATGAATGGATTGCAATTAACTATCCTTGATTATATATTCAAACAATCCATAATTCACATTTCACATTTGGAGGTGAGCCGGATGCTCACAGTGAATCGAGATGATAAACGTCCCATTTGGCAGCAGTTGCTTGACCAAGCGATCCATAATATAACAACCGGAAAATGGCCTCCTGGCGAATTACTGATCCCCTCCCGTGAGCTAGCGCCATTAATTGGGGTTTCCCGTTCAACGATCCAAACCGTGTATGAGGAGCTATTCAGTCGCGGCTATACTGTGACCTCTCGCCGCGGTGGAACAAGGGTTAGTGATTGGATATATAAACCCCACTCTGCTGATGAAGTTCCAGCCCAGGGACCCGCACTGCCACAATTACCGTTATTAAATAGCGCAATCGGCCATTTGCATAGCTGGTTTGGAGATAAAGAACAAGGCCAGCCAGAGATCGATTTCAGTCCCCATGAACCGTATTTAGATGATCAGTTTCTAAATAGCTGGCGGAAATCCTTTTTACAGGCTTCAACAGAAACAGACCTGGACAGTTGGACCTACGGCGACGCCTATGGCTATCTGCCACTGCGAGAACAGATTGCGCGTCATTTGTCGCTTGAACGTGGCGTCCATGTGAGCGTCGATCAAATTCTGCTGACCTCAGGAGCACAACATAGCCTCGATTTGGTTGCCCAAGCCCTGTTGCAAGAAGGAGAAACCATTTCGGTTGAAGATCCCGGCTTTCCTGCTTCCTGGATAGCAATGAAATACCGGCGTATGCAAGTGATATCTGTCCCCGTCGACGAGCATGGGCTATGCGTAGATAGCATTCATCCTGAATCCAAGCTTGTGTATGTTACGCCATCGCACCAGTGCGCGGTCGGTGCGATTATGTCGGAACCTCGCCGGCAACAATTACTGCATTTGGCTACGGAGCAATCGTTTTGGATCGTCGAGGATGATTACGACAGCGAATTTCGTTATCGCGGCGACCCGCTGCCCACTTTGTTCAGTCAACGGCCTCAGAACACGATATACATGTTGAGCTTTTCCAAAATGATCGCTCCCGGTATTCGGATGTCGGCCCTCGTTGGTCCAAAAGAGGCGATTCGTCAGCTCGCTCGCGTCCATGAATTAATCTATCGTCATCCTCCGATTATGGAGCAATTAACGCTTAGCCATTTTATCGAACACGGTCACTTCATGCGCCATATGAGAAAAGTGCGAAATATATACCGGCGCAGACACGCAGCCATGACAAAAGCCATCATTGCGACAGGCTTGAGCGAACGCTTCACGCTCAGCGGCGCAGAAACAGGGCTGCATATGCTGCTTGAAGCTGAGCCATCGTTTGACGAGGCGACCGTGACGAGCCTGGCTTTGGAAAAAGGGATTCGCATCTATCCGCTCAGTCACTATGGCTTGGAAAGCAAACGAAAAGGCTGGATACTGGGTTTCGCGAAAGTGGACGAAGCCGCCATTGAAGAAGGGATTAAACGTCTGGCAGAGATCCTTTTGAGCAGGTAGTCCTGCCAGACAATTGCTTATTGGGTAGCTTTGACTCTGCACCGTCATCCCATTCTTTCAGCACCTTGTTCAAAATTTCGATCGCTTGATCGAACTCATCGTACGTTACATATAAGCTTGGCATCAAACGGATGACATGGGTTCCTCCCGCTAGAACAAGCAGTCCATGCTGGTGCAGCTTCTGAATGATCGGCGCAACCGACTCGACAAATTCAATACCTATCAGCAATCCTAATCCGCGAACGGCACAAATGGCTGGATACGCTTCTAACTCCCTCTTCAGCTTGTCTAAACCATATGCTCCCATCTGCTGTGCTTGTTTTGCCAACCCATCCTCCAGCAATGTTTCAATCGTTGCCAGCCCTGCTGCCATAGGGAGAGGCGAACCACCAAAAGTAGAAGCATGGCTGCCAGTCGAAAATGCCTCTCTCAGCTTCTCCTTCCCCAGCATCGCCCCGATCGGCAACCCGCTGGCCAATCCCTTCGCCAGTGTGGTGATATCCGGCTCGATACCATACTGTTCATAAGCGAACAGGCTCCCCGTTCTCCCGATTCCGGTCTGTACTTCATCGACGATTAGGAGAATCCCTTCCTCTTCACATAGCTTAGCCAGTTCCAGTACAAATTTGGGATCGGCAAGATGAACGCCGCTCTCTCCTTGCACCAGTTCCAACATCACAGCCGCCGTTTTGTCCGTAAGGCTGTTTCTTACACTCTGAATATCATTAAATTGTGCATGCACAAACCCTGTCGGCAACGGCAGATAACCATCTTTGATCTTCTCTTGTCCGGTAGCTGTCAACGTAGCCATTGTACGACCATGGAACGATTGTTCAAACGTAATCATCTCATAGCGGTTATTTCCCAGCACGCGCTGATGATACCGACGAGCGCATTTGATCGCCGCTTCGTTTGCTTCAGCGCCGCTATTACAGAAAAACACAAGATCCGCACAACTGATTGACACAAGCTTCTCGGCAAGCTCCTCTTGAACCGGGATATGAAACAAATTAGACACATGCCATAATTGTTCCAGCTGCTCTTGAACTCGCTCCTTTACCCGCTCTGGAACATGACCTAGATTACACACAGCAAGTCCTGCCATAAAGTCCAAATACGACTTCCCCTCATCATCCCACAAGGTGCTTTGACGTCCTCTTACCAATGTGAGTGGGAACTTATTATAGGTAGGAAATAAATAACTCTTTTTCAGATGAACCACCGCTTTCTGATGCACGATTACTTGCCTCGTTCCTGCATCCGTTCATGCTCAAGCAAACTAGATATTTCGATTCCTTTCATCGGCGTTCCTAAATTTTTCGATACCCTTGCGATTAACGCATAATCTTCGAAGTGTGTCGTAGCTTCAACAATCGCATGCGCAAACTTCTCAGGGCTATCCGACTTAAAAATACCCGATCCTACAAAAACACCATCTGCGCCTAGATGCATCATTAGCGCTGCATCGGCTGGCGTAGCTATCCCGCCTGCGGCAAAGTTAACTACTGGCAGCTTGCCGGATTCGTGTACCTGTAACAGCAGATCATACGGTACGCCTAGCAGCTTCGCCTCGTGGTACAATTCGTCTTTAGACAAACCTTGAACTTTACGAACCTGACCGTTGATCAAGCGCATATGACGGACCGCTTCCACGATGTTGCCTGTCCCTGGTTCACCTTTCGTGCGCAGCATGGCAGACCCTTCTTGAATTCGGCGTAGCGCTTCGCCAAGGTCTTTGGCACCGCAGACAAACGGAACGGTGAATTCATTTTTGCTAATATGAAAAACCTCATCGGCAGGCGTCAGCACTTCGCTCTCGTCAATATAATCTACGCCTAGCGATTCGAGTACTTTGGCTTCTACATAATGCCCGATACGTGCTTTAGCCATGACCGGTATCGATACTACCTTCATGACCTCTTCCACGATGGTCGGATCAGCCATGCGGGCTACTCCGCCAGTTGCGCGAATATCAGAAGGCACACGCTCCAGCGCCATAACGGCTGTTGCTCCAGCCGCTTCCGCAATCTTGGCTTGCTCGGCATTCATTACATCCATAATGACGCCGCCTTTTTGCATGTCCGCCATCCCTCGTTTTACTCGCTCTGTACCTGTATTCATGTTCACGCCCCCTGTTCATTTTGTTCGATGTGTTGTATGCCTTGCGCCTGATATGGCTACTTACGAAACTTCCCAAAAATCTGATATAGTTCTTCTATAATGGACAATGACAGAATCGTTGGTGGTTTATCATTGTCCCCGCTCATCATAGTTGTTGATGTGTTCATATTTCCTCTTCTCTTTACTCGTCCTGACGCGCATTCTCATTCCAGTAATAGCTGTCCGGCAAATAACGTTCTCCGAATACTTTTGTCCCTACACGAACGATCGTCGCTCCTTCTTCAATCGCCACCTTGAAATCACCAGACATGCCCATCGAGAGAACATCCATTTCTACACGCGGGAAACTTCTCTCTTGAATTTGCGCTTGTATAGATTTCAACAATCGGAAGCAGTGCCGCGTCTCTTCGTTGGTTGCATTCAGCTTACCAATCGTCATCAAACCTTTTATATTTAACGTTTCAAACTGGGACAGCTGCTCTACGAATTCCAAGGCTGATTCAGGGGAAGCTCCAAACTTGCTCTCCTCGTAGGACGTATTGATTTGCACTAGAATATCCATCGTCTTGTTCTCTTTAACAAGCTGCTGATGCAGAGCCTTCCCTAATTTCAAACGGTCGACAGAATGTATGAGCGTCACATATTTGATGACATCCTTCACTTTGTTCGTCTGTAAATGTCCGATAAAATGCCATTCCACCCGATGATATTGCTGCATAAGCGGGAATTTTCCTCGAAGCTCCTGAGCCTTGTTTTCCCCAAACAGAACCTCTCCCGCCTGCATCGCCATTTGCAATTTTTCAAACGGTACCGTTTTTGTCGCAAGCAATAGTTTCACATCCTCAGGGTTACGCCCGGAAGCTTGGCAAGCCAATTCCATCTGCTGTCTCACGCTTTTAAGATTCTCTTCAACTAAATTGCTCATGATCCGTCTCTCCTTCTTCACCACTCTCGTCAAAAGCTCCGCATGCCCCGCTCATCACGTCAATCTGCGGCTTCATAATCATACATTCGTTAGCAGCGTATGATCACCAAACAATCGTCAGTGCGGATGATGATTTCTACAATCACTCGCCTGATCCGTAAACGCCTGCCTCTAGGATGCCCTTCGTCACTATCGCTTGAGAACGGACGAGCCATTGAATCATAGAACTGAGCCCCTCTTCGCTATAGCCCTGTTGCTTTGACAACCTCCGCACGCGTCAACTGCTGCAATCCAATATCGCTACTTAGCATTTGATCTCTTTACAAAGGCTGTACTACCGGCGTGTTGTCTGCATCCCGATGTGTGTTTGAGGAACACAACAATAGCATAGCAAGATATGGTTTGTTTATATATATCCAAAAACGTTATATTTGAGCAATCCATAAAAGGACCACGAGATCATCATGTCTCTGCGGTCTATTTTTGTTGAACGATGCGCATGACGATATACAGTGTTTCCACGGTGAATCTCCAAATAGCAACCGGAGGATTTGGCTTTGTCACACGAAATATAACCTCACTTATCATGAAATGCGTGTGAAGACGATCTGCATACTCTGCGTTATCCGTGCCAATAATCTCTTATGTTCTAGTGTCCACCATGCCTGGCGCACAAAAAAAGACGCTCATTTTAATTGAACGTCTGCATTTTATAGCATCTATTAAGTGCTAATGCATAACCCTCTTGTATTCCCCCTCACCCGTTCAATTCCAACTGAACCTGCACCTATTCACCATTTGGGACAAAGTGTGCATGCTTGTGCGAACTAAGGATTTCTATAGCAACATTATCGCCTCCACACTAGAAAGTATGCAGGTGATTGATCGATCGCTAACCTTAAACTAGAGCTATATTCAGGTTCTTTCCCTTTAAAGAATTGACACCTAAAAATTTGCATCTCCTTGTTTATCTGGTTGATGTAAAAGGGGAAAGCCCCCCGCTGATTCATTACCAAATTGCCGCCCATCATTTGAATGTTTAAGGAAATTAAGCAAACTGAGAAACAACTTAAAGAAGTAAACAAACGATTTGCTAATATCCTAACTCTGCATACAAAGGGCATATCGTAATAGGGCAATTGAAGGCTCGAAATAAACGAATAGTCAAACAACAGAAGTTGCAGACAAAAAAGCTGAGCATCAATCCGCTCTATCTACTAGAAAAGATACTACGAAGAATTACATTCTTTAAAAAGGAAATAGAACGTTTTGCTAACCTTGACATTGACGATGAACAGGTATTAAAGCAAGTTCTACAAAGACTCATTAACCAGATAGAAGTTTATGAGAAAGGAAAGATTAAAATACAGTACAGCCTTCCCCCTCACTTCCTTCTTAATTTAAAACAAGCTTCACTATAAACTCCACATGGGTTTTGACTATAATATGATACACATATTCACACCATATTTCAGTGAGACGAAACATGTCTTATAATGCAGATTTAATAATTTTTAAAATCGCTTTTGCTACAGCAGAATGTCCTGCACCATTTATCTGATTTGTAGTTCCGGTAAAGTATAAATCCGTATCAGGATTATACCACGCAAATGAACCAGTTTGTCCCCAAAACCCTACAACCTCTGTTATCGGTTTGAACGGGGAGACAATTCTTGGAATGAAAAGTTTTTCCAATCCTATGCCATAGAAAAAAAGACTAGGTGGAGGCAAGATTAAATTCCACTTTTTCAACTTTTCTATATCTTCTTTTGGGAAAAAATGCCCCTTGAAAAATTCTTTTAAAAAGAACATTGATTCCTCCGCTGTAGAAACAATTCCACCTTCAGGTGTTACTGATACCATGTAATTCGGAATCCATATTTTCTTCGATTTATAATAGAAGGGGACTGGTTTATTATCAGAACTGTCTTTATATGCATAGGTATGCTTCAAACCAAGCTCATCAAAAATAAACTCTTGAAATACTTCACCAATATCCATTCGGGTAATAATTTCAATAATTCGACCGAGCAGTTGATAGTTAGTATCGGAATATGCAGCTTTCCCCTTTTTTCCCGGTACAAAATTGGGAGAAAGCTCTTTTACTAATTTTATTGTTTTCTCCAAATCCCATGATCCATCTTTACCGTCCAGGAGTTCAGAAGCAGAGGTTTTTCCATCGGGTTGTTTATGAAAAAAGTAATCAGGTATTCCAGATGTATTGGAGATCAGATGTTTTACCGTGATGTCATTGGAATAGTCAACGCCTTTTAAAACATGAAGCCCCTCCATAAGTTCCTCAGGTAAATAATTTGAAATTTTATCATGAAGCTCTATTCTTCCTTCCTCTATAAGGCGCATAACAACTGCCGTTACATATAGTTTCGTAACACTAGCAATAAAGTATTGGCTGTCCTTTTGCATATCACCAGCGGCTCCTGTCCAAGAAAAACTGTTATCCCCGCTTTCAACGCAAAATACCGTACTAAAAACACCCTTTTTGTTACCAATTTCTTTAATAGCATGATTAAGGAATTCTTCCTCTATTTTGGTCCCCATTGTTACTCCCCCCCTTTTTTAAAGTCAGATCTCACAATTGTACTTCTATACTATTAATTATCCTCTTATTTCCATAATATATATATTTCATATCCAACACAGCCGTCTAATTTTCTTCGCCAAATCATATGCTCCTAATACATACACTCTGCTGAGTCCTTCCCCACACTCTATTTTTATAAATCTGTATATCCTAAGTTCAAAACAGTTAAGCAAAACCGATTCCTTTACGCAAATATCCCTAATTCTGCGTAAAAGTTAGACCCCCTTAAGCAAAATTCGCTCAAACTATCCGTCTGAGCACATAAAACACACTTCAATATTTACTTAAAAAGGTTGAAAAACTTTGATTTCAACCTATTACTTCTCTATCAACGCGACTGTCTCAACAGACGCTTTGATCAGAAGATACACAACGATAGTTAAGCCCGTAGAGTTCGGAAAGTGTGCTAAAGGTATTTACATCGTTCATACTTGGATCCGTCATGCGGTCGAACCGTTCGTAATCCAAGTATCCTCGATCGAACACATACATGCATTCCTTGTCATCGACGAGCACTTCTAACTGGCCGCTATCATGTTCTTTGGCATTTGTCAAGACCGCCTGATCGTGATAAGAACAGCCATTTCCATATAGCCTCGGAAGATTCGTCGCTTTTGCCTATTTATTTCTTCTAACGTTTCAATTTTCTTGATCCAGTACTCTCTTCCCATATCCTTAAATAGTTTTTAAGAGAGACTTATACCTGCTTCTTGAATAAAATCTATATAAAAGGTATATTTCAAATCATCTAATTCAGATTGAATATTTTTTCTTGCTTGTCCTTATTAACTGAAGGACGTATTGCATTATTCTTTTCAAACGATCCAGAAAAAATGTATCGATATGTTTATGTTTATATTGCTCACTATTTCTTTAAATACTCTCTTAAATTCCTCTGTAGATTACTAGCATAGTTTTTTGTTGATTTGCTTGGTTCAATATTAGATAGTCGATTATAGAGTATTGATAATTCCCCATTAGACTACACTCATCTATTTAGTTCTATCCCATCCAATGAAAAATCAGCGTAATTTCTAATATCCACTGCAGGAACAGTCCCAATTTTATAAAGTTCATCTAGTATAATAAAGAAGAAGGATAGTATAACTTCATCTCCGTTTGATTTTTCTATATTTACAATATTTCCACAATCATCTTTAATGGTTAAAAATGAGAACTGGTTGATTGCACAGCCTAAATCAATAGAAGGATAATGGGTTAAATGACTCTTTATAGAATCAAATGATATTGATTTTGAAGATAAAATCCCACCAATAATTTTTGTTAGATTACGAGCTTGTACAGGCTTACCTGCCACTATCATAGGTCTTGAGCTTCTGTACAAGTTCTGTACAGACATAATTTTATTATGTGCATATTCAAGGTATTTTTTACTAAGTTCTTGTTTGACCTCAAATACAGCATACACACTTTCAGCTGTAATGAATTTTTCTCCTGCTTCAGTTTCAAAAATCAAAGGTGCATATAAAGAGTCATAAATTATTACGTCAATTTGTTCACTCATATTACCAGTTGAATCGAAAACAAACCCTTTATCAACTGCATATTTACTTGGTAAAAAACTTTTAAAAAAGTTAATCCAGGCTCCTTCTGAGTTATCGCCTTTTGAAGTAGGATGATTTATATCAGCTTCTAATTTTGCCCTTAATGCTTTTTGTTTATTTGCTAATAATATCTTTATAGATGTCATGATGGACTCCTTTCAAATATTTGATTTGTAGAATCATTATATCATGAGTACTATAGCCTATCTTATATCTTATACAAGCCCAACGAATTGTTATAATAGTACTTTGTACTTAAAGTGAAAAACACCTTTTTACGAATACAGTCATGTGCAGCGATTGTGAAGAAGGAATACACTTTAACGATATCGAGAATTCGAATAAATTTTCTAGCTCACGAAAACTCACCCCTGAATTACTTCATGCATTAATTGATTGGATAGAAATTACGCAGATGGTACAGCTAACATTCATTATCGTTTTATAGATCTAGCTGAACCACCCGCTACAACTTCTATTTGGTTATTTTAATACTAGCAACGCACAGCGCTCCACACTATCGGTAAGCGGGAACATATCAACGCTTTTAGGATTGTTGGGAATATCTCAATATCATACCTTATTTGTTATGCAACTCACGGTCGCTCAACCAATTTTGAAATACCGGATAGTCTTTGATTTTATCTGCCTTATTTTTTAGGTTCCCAACGATTTTTCCCATTTGTTTTTCACTTATGTAGTTCGAGACAGACTGAGTTGTTTTTAGGATACTCATGAATTCGTTTCCAATTACACTGGTTACTAGCTGGTCTTTGCTTCTATACTGCCAACACCGTTTAGAATTTGCGTTCTTTTCCATTTTTCCCAGCTACCTTTTCCCCCTATTCTCCAATGCTTGTATTTCTAGGTTGTTCCCTTTACTCATTACCTATTTTTTATTGCCGTCAGGCAAAAATAAGTGCCTGCTCAAAATTTAATATCCAGAATATCAGCACCAAGGTTACAGTTTCACGTTTGTATTTGGCAACTAAAAAATGCGATATTCGGAAATTAAAAATGCTGCGCTTGCCAATGGATGCTCATTTTGATTCATTCATCATCAATGAGTCTTTGT